>NZ_JBIQOC010000090.1:0-18017 GCF_044130295.1 Acinetobacter uliginosus
CTGAGGCAGGTTGGACATTTGATTTCTAGAGTTATTCGCATTTCTCTATTTTATCAAAATTCAACCTGCTTTGTTTCAGCATACTTTTTGAAACACCACCAAATAGAGTAATAGAGGAGTAGGTATGGCTGAACAGCATGGGCATGATCATAGTCATGCAGTGGTGACGGAAGCGAATGCCAAAAAGCTGACCTTTGCCCTGGCGCTCACCAGCATTTTTCTTATTATTGAAGTCATTGCAGGTTTTATCACTCAAAGTCTGGCGCTACTTTCTGATGCAGCACACATGTTTACCGATGCGGCGGCCCTGGCGATTGCTCTGGTGGCGATCAAAATTGGCAAAATGCCGGCAGATGATAAAAGAACTTTTGGCTATCAGCGTTTTGAAATCTTGGCCGCCCTGTTTAATGCCTCGATGCTGTTTGTTGTAGCGATGTACATTCTGTTTGAAGCTTATCAGCGTTTTAGCCATCCACCTGAAATTCAAAGTCTGGGCATGTTGGTAGTTGCGGTGATTGGCTTAATGATCAACCTGATTTCTATGCGGATTTTATTTTCCAGCGCCACAGAAAGTTTGAATGTTAAAGGGGCTTATCTGGAAGTTTTAAGTGATGCTGTGGGTTCGATCGGTGTGATTATGGGCGCAGCAATCATCTATTTCACTGGCTGGATGTGGGTAGATACCTTAATTGCGGTGTTGATTGGTCTCTGGGTATTGCCAAGAACCTGGATTTTACTCAAACAAAGTATCAACATTCTGCTGGAAGGAGTTCCTGAAGAAATTGATATTGAGCAGTTGCGTAATGACCTTTTGGCGTTAAAGGATGTGGAGAATATCCATCAACTGAAGGTATGGGCCATTAGTTCCAGAAATGTCCATCTGACGGTACATCTTTATGCGCCTCAGGCAGATCGCACACTGTTATATCAGCAAGCTTTGGAGATGTTGCAGCATCAGCACGGTATTCGGGAAATCACGCTACAGATTGAAGATTATGAATGCGGGCTGCATTCATCCTGTCATCGCCATGATGATCACGAAGAACATTCACCTCATCAGGAAGATTCACACCAGCACTGAAACTGATGTGAAATCAAATCTATTTTAGATTTCCCATTCGTGATTACATTCACGGCATTTCCATTTCTTTTGCGATTGCATAAAGCCTTGCATGGAAATTTTAAAATCTGGCAGGTCGCGGTAAAACAGGAAACCGGCGATGACGCAGATGATAAAAGCCACTACGGTTGCAACTTGTAGGGTAGAGCCTGCACCATCGCCAAAAATCCACATCGCAATACTAATTAAAACCAGCAGTAATAAGATAAATACTGCGGGAATAAGAAAGACCAGACTTTTAGGAACTACAGGTCGTACTGCAGGGCTACCGGCTTGAGCGACAGGCATAATTTTAGGGCTTTGGCATTTTGGGCAACGGTATTGCATTACAACTCCATCATTTTAATTTATCGCTTATTTTAATCGGAATGACACAGAAAGCAAAAACAGCGCAAATAAAAGTTGATAAAAGATTGAGACAATAAAAAACCCAAGTCGCAATGCTTGGGTTTTTTATCAGATCAGCATAACCATATTATGATGATCTTGAATATGGCGTCCCTACGGGGATTCGAACCCCGGTTACCGCCGTGAAAGGGCGATGTCCTAGGCCTCTAGACGATAGGGACAATTGAGGCAACACAAAAAAAAGGTGGAACTTGGTGGAGTCAAGGAGGATCGAACTCCTGACCTCTACAATGCCATTGTAGCGCTCTACCAACTGAGCTATGACCCCAGTTTGTGTGAGCGCAATATTAGGGGTATTGCGCTCACACGTCAACTATAAAATCAATTATGCTTCATCAACTGCATTATTTTTCGGCAATTTTAAGCTTTCATTGAGTTTTTCCCAGATTTTTGCTTCTTTTTTACTCGGTCCGCCAACAATTTCCAGAGCATGACGTAAGCGTGCGAAAGTTAAGTCAGGACCAATCGTCACCATCGATTGCATGACTGGGGTTGAACTGGTTGAACCGGCAATGGCAATAAAGAAGGTGGGCATAAAGTCACGCAGCTTAATTTCCATCTGGTTGGCCAAGTCCATTAAGGTTTGACTCACCGTGTCGTTATTCCAGGTGAACAGGCTTTCCAGACGCCAAATGGCAAACTGCAAGCTTTGACGAACCTGTTCTTCAGACAATTTCTTGCTTTCAAATTGTTCTTTGCTAATGCTTGGGAACTGGTTGAAATAGAAACCAGCCCAGTTCACTGCTTCAGAAAGCAGGTTGATACGCGGCTGAATGGCAGCAGCAATGTCTTCTAGGGTATTGCGGTCAGATTTCCATGCCAATAAAGTATTTAACAGCTCTGCAGGCGAGAGCGCTTTAATCCATTGACCGTTGAGCCAGTTGAGTTTTTCCACATCAAAGATCGGACCGCCGAGGGATACACGCTTAATGTCGAAATGCTCAATCATTTCTGCCAAAGTGAACTTTTCACGTTCATCTGGCATTGACCAGCCCATACGACCTAAATAGTTCAAC
The DNA here is from genome assembly GCF_044130295.1 of Acinetobacter uliginosus. Classification (NCBI taxonomy): domain Bacteria; kingdom Pseudomonadati; phylum Pseudomonadota; class Gammaproteobacteria; order Moraxellales; family Moraxellaceae; genus Acinetobacter; species Acinetobacter uliginosus. The sequence continues at coordinate 2,545 of NZ_JBIQOC010000090.1, forward strand.
AAGGCTTCAGGTAACACACCAATGTCTTTGTAGTAATTGATAGAGGTTGGGTTTTTACGCTTAGACAGTTTTGATTTGTCCGGGTTGCGAAGTAATGGCATATGACCGAGTACTGGCATTTCCCAGCCAAAGTATTGGTAGAGCAACTGATGTTTTGGTGCCGATGGTAACCATTCCTCACCACGGAAAACGTGAGTGATTTGCATCAGATGGTCATCAACCACATTGGCAAGATGGTAAGTCGGTAAACCATCGGTTTTGAGCAAAACTTGCATGTCGACTTGAGCCCAAGGAATTTCAACTTCCCCACGCAGTAAGTCATTGACTTTACAAATGCCTTCTTCAGGTACTTTCATACGAATCACGTGGGGCTCACCTGCGGCAAGGCGACGCTGCACTTCCTCTGCCGACAGCTTTAAACCACGACCATCATAACGTGGCGTTTCACCACGCGCCTGCTGTTCAGCACGCATTTGATCCAGTTCTTCTGGTGTTGCGAAGCAGTAGAAAGCATGACCTTTTTCTACCAGTTCCAAGGCATATTGTTTATAGATGCCCATACGTTCGGATTGACGGTACGGTGCATGTGGACCGCCCACATCTGGCCCCTCTGACCAATTTAAGCCTAACCAGCGTAATGAATCTAAAATCATTTTTTCGGATTCGGGGGTTGAGCGCAGTTGGTCGGTATCTTCAATACGAAGAATAAATTCACCGCCATGCTGTTTAGCAAAACATAAGTTAAACAAGGCAATATAAGCAGTGCCTACGTGTGGAAAGCCAGTAGGAGAAGGCGCAATACGAGTACGAACAGTCATAACCAATATTTTTCAGAATGTGAATGGGTGCTATTATAACGAAAAAGCCTAATCACTTAATGTTAAAATGAACTACTCGATGCTAAAGCAATCGAGTTTCCGTAGTGCAACCTAAATTGCACACTTCTCTTTTGACGTTTCATTGGTCATGCGAGAAAGAGCTTTAATCCCCTTTTTCGTCTTACAAACACCTCCACGCCCAATAGATGATAAATAATCATCATCTAACTGTGTTCCACAGTCTAAAATTAAGTTGATTGCTCTGTTCTTAATGATAATTGAAGCATTGTGATCTGCATTATCAGTGTGTCCACAACTCACGCAAATAAACCGATCTTGGGTTTTGCGATTGTCGGGGTGAGTATAACCGCACGAAGCGCACTCCTGACTTGTATAAGAAGCATGAACGGTAAATACAGCCTTGCCTAGCTTGACTGCTTTGTACTTTAAAAATGATGCGATTTTATGCCAACCCACATTCAGAATCGCCTTGTTTAACCCTGCTTTGGCTTTTGCCTTGTTTGGGATAAAACGCCCTGAATCATCTTTTTTAGGTTGTGGTTTTTGGGTCATTTGCTTCGTATTTAATTTCTCAAATACAAATACCTCACCAAATCCGTTAGCCAATCTTCGACTTGTCTTATGAGCGAAATCCTTACGGATATTGGCTTTTTTAGAATGATGCACAGCAATTCGATGTTTGGTTTTAGCTCTACGATTTGAGCCTTTTGCTTGTCGCGCAAGTTTTCGTTGCAGTCGTTTGATATACCGATCTGCTTTACTTAGATTATTCTTTTGTTCTTTACTAAAATCGAATTGCTCATGCCCTGCATGAACAGGGATTGTGACACCACGATCTATACCCACTACAATTTTTTGTAGCTGTTCTTCATTCAGGCCACGCAAGCGATCTAGCTGTCTTTTTGAGTATTTCTTGGAATCGAATTTCTTACCATCAAACTCCTGAATCTCAATTCCGTCTTCATAGCAGAAAGAAACAAAGTATTGACCACGTTCTTTTCTAATATACAGCGATTTAGGCTCTTTGAAATCCGCATGAGCTTTAAAGTTTAAAGCGCCAATATTAAATTTTGTACCACCAATAAATAACTTGCGTTTATTGTTTTCTATACGAAACTCAAATAAATTAGAAGTTAAGTGAATCGAAGCTTTATCCGTTTTCTTTTTACGTTTTGGTCGCCCACATAAACCTTGAATAGATTTTTTGAGCGTGTTGTACCAATTTACAGTTGAGTTCTTTTGTATTGTGCTAGGGCAATTTGCAAGCCATGAACTCAGTTCATCCGACTTGAAGTGTGAATATTTCTGATCTTGAGTTTCATAATATTGCTTAAATGGTGCAAATTTAGCAGCAAAACCCCTAAAGTATTTATCCTCATCACACTTGGCATTCCAAATAAAACGAGCGCAACCCATCCACTGACTTAGAATCAGCTTTTGATTTTCGGTTGGATATGCTCTTAACTGGATGCCTGTTAGCAAATTAAAAACCTCTAGTTCTTATGGTGATCTTAGCTTAAAATAAGGTAAAATTAAATCTAGTATAAGGTTAATATGTACGAGTGGAGAACAGGAAGATCATGTATTCATAATAATACAGTTCATCTAATATTTGTTACAAAATACAGGAGGAATGTATTAACAATAAACATGCTTACCTCACTAAAAGAAATTATAAAAGAAACTTGTTTACAAATGGATTGTGAACTTATTGAATTTAATGGCGAAGATGATCACATTCACATGCTTGTAAGTGTTCATCCAAAGCATTCTGTATCAAACTTGGTTGGCAAGTTAAAAGGCAAAAGCTCTTATGTTTTAAAGCGTGTATTTTGGGATGAAATAAAAGAAAAACTCTGGGGCAATCACTTTTGGTCACCTAGTTATTGTGTCGTATCTTGTGGCGGTGCGAGTTTGGAGGTTGTTAAAAAGTATATTGAAGACCAAAGAATACCAACATCAGATAAGAATGCTAAAACATCCAAGTCATTAAAAAGAGCTAACTCGCTCTTAAAAGAACGAGTTAGCTCTTTTACTTATGTTCAACATTGAAATGATTAGGCTAGATAGAAACTGCTAAAGGGGAAGAAGTTCGCTGTTGAGTTAAGAGCTGCTTTGAGGGAACAGTGCTTGCACAAACCGGCTGAATTTCTGGTTTTGAGCAGCAAAGAAGCTTTGAGTTGGTGCCACTTTAATTTCGGTCAACATCTTTAAATCGTTATCGGCACGTAAAGTATTTCCACCTTGCTTTTGCTGTTGCAGGGCTTTTTCAATCAATGAAGACTTTTCAGGACCTAAAGCCACTTTAGCTTCGCTACCTTTGATTGCCGCTGCATGTCCCAGCTGAGCCATAAACCCTAAAGTTAAACTTAAGCTAAGCGCTTGTATAATTGCTGTATATCTCATTTCTACATCCCCCTTTTTCCGGTGCTGGAATTTTATATATTGTTTTAATCCGATGAGCGAGTACCATTTAACCATACAAAAAAATACAAAAGTAGAACTAGCTCACACTTTTTTACAAAATAATAAATACTTGTAAATATTGTGCTCTTTGTATCAAAAAAATATGGAGACAACATGAAGAATCAGGAAAAACAACAAGCTGTAGATTTATGCTGATATTTTTTAGTACTAAAAGTGCATTTTAAAGCATTTTTATGGATATCTTTAAAACCGATTTTTAATCAATAAAATATTATAAGTTTATGATTGTTAAAAATATTTATGATTTATATAGTGTCCTCATTGTTAAATAAAAGTTAAATAAGAGTGTTACACATGAAAAAAATAATCGCCTCTGCTCTTTTGGTATTGCTTGGGGGAATAGGGACACAGAGTTTTGCCGCGAAAGATTTCCTGAATGTGTCTTATGATCCGACCCGTGAGTTTTATCAGGAATATAATCGGGCCTTTGGTGCGTATTGGAAACAACGTACCGGACAGGACATTAATTTCAAGCAATCTCATGGCGGTTCAGGTAAACAGGCACGTTCCGTGATTGATGGTTTGCAGGCTGATGTCGTGACCCTTGCTCTAGCCAACGATATTGATGAAATTGTAAAGGCAGGCCTGATCCATAAAAACTGGCAAAAGCAGTTTCCGAACAATTCTGCACCGTATACCTCGACTGTGGTTTTTCTGGTTCGCAAGGGTAATCCCAAAAATATTAAAGACTGGAACGATTTAACCAAGCCGGGTGTGGAAATTATTACGCCAAATCCGAAAACCGGCGGTGCACCACGCTGGATTTACCTGTCTGCATGGGGCTATGCATTAAAACAGCCGGGTGGAAATAATGTTAAAGCACGGGAACTGGTGAAAAAACTGTATGGCAATGTCAAAGTACTGGATTCTGGCGCACGTGGCTCTTTAACCACTTTTGCAGAACGTGGTATTGGCGATGTGCTGCTGTCTTGGGAAAATGAGGCCTTGCTGGCGACTCAAGGCTTGGGCAAAGATAAGTATCAGATTGTCTATCCATCCATTTCAATTCTGGCTGAGCCATCGGTGGCGATAGTCGATAAAAATGTCGATAAGGATGGCAACCGTAATTTGGCTAAAGGTTATCTCAACTATTTATATTCGCCAAAAGGGCAGGAGCTGGCCGCACAGCATTTCTTCCGTCCGCGCAATTCCCAAGCGGCAGCGAAATATGCTGCGCAATTTCCCAAAATCAAACTATTTACCATTGGTGATGTGTTTGGTGGATGGGCCAAGGCACAGAAAACCCATTTTGTGAATGGGGCCATTTTTGATCAAATTTATAGTGAAAAGAATTAAGCCAGATTTTCGATAAAAAAGTTAAAACGGATAAATTATTATCCGTTTTTTTCATATCCAATCCATAAAAATCTATATATTTTGAATAAGTATAATGTTATCGTCATTTTTCTATATAAAACAGTAGATTAAGTAGAAAAACCTTTTATCTTAATTGGTTATGCCTAAGTTTGATGAATTGCGAATTATGACTTTATTTCATATAGTTAGCATTAATGAAGATAATTGATCTGTATGTCATGAAAACTCAATTTAAAGCCTTATTCAGTGCAGCGTTGCTTGCTACCGGCATGGCTTTTACTGTAACTTCTGCTCAGGCGGCAGAACGTGAATTTCTAAATGTATCTTATGATGCAACGCGTGAATTCTATGAAGAATTCAACAAGTCTTTTGGTGCTTACTGGAAAGAACGTACCGGCCGTACTGTCAATTTTAAACAGTCGCATGGTGGTTCAGGTAAACAGGCACGTTCCGTAGTGGATGGCCTAAAAGGCGATGTGGTGACTCTGGCTCTTGCCAATGATATTGAAGAAATCGTCAAGTCCGGCCAGATTCAACGGGGTTGGCAAAAAGAGTTCCCGCATAACTCTGCGCCTTATACTTCCACCATCGTATTTATGGTGCGTAAAGGTAATCCAAAGCATATTAAAGACTGGTCTGACTTAACCAAACCAGGCGTACAGATTATTACCCCGAACCCGAAAACAGGCGGTTTACCGCGTTGGGTATACTTGTCGGCTTGGGGATATGCACTGAAACAACCGGGGGGTAATGAGGCCAAAGCCAAAGACTTCGTCGGTAAAATGTACCACAACGTTAAAGTGATGGACTCGGCTGCACGTGCTTCAATGACTACTTTCGCGGAACGTGGTATTGGTGATGTGTTATTGACCTGGGAAAATGAAGCCTTGGTGACTCAAAAAACTTTGGGCAAAAACAAGTTTGAAATTGTCTATCCGTCCATGTCTATTTTAACTGAACCATCAGTTGCAATCGTAGATAAAAATGTAGAGAAAGATGGCAATAAGTGGTTAGCCAAAGGTTATATCAATTACTTGTACTCACCATTGGGTCAGGAAATGGCAGCAAAATACTACTATCGTCCCCGTAATCCTGACGTGTTGGCTAAATATTCTGCGCAATTCCCGAAACTAAAAACCTTTACCATTGATGAGGTATTTGGTGGTTGGGCTAAAGCACAACAGACCCATTTTGTGAATGGTGCGATTTTTGACCAGATTTATAATAGCAAACGTTAATTCTGTATGATCTAAAAAGCCAATCCTTTGTGATTGGCTTTTTTATTTTGAATGAAGCATAAATTTAAAAAAGATGAGTAATAGTTCTCTATTTTTATTGGTTCAGCAAAATTTGCTTCAATATCCCCAAAAACGGTTTTCTCTATGAAAAGTAATATTTCCCTACAAAAAGTCGTTTGGAGCTTTGTTAAAACAAGGTAATAATGTGCAGTTACATTTTTCCTAGTATTGATTGAACCCTTATGTCGCATATTTCTGTATTACTTCACGAAACTGTTGATGCCTTGTTGGCAGATCGCAATACAGGAATTTATGTCGATGGGACTTTCGGTCGCGGCGGTCATACCCGTTTATTGCTGTCTAAGTTAGATGAAAATGCACGTGTTTATGCCTTTGATAAAGATCCGCAAGCTTTGCAAACGGCAGCACTGTTGGAACAGGAAGATTCACGTTTCAAGATTATTCATGCCAGCTTTGCCGATTTAAAGCAGGAGCTGGAAGCGCTGGGGATCGACCAGGTGGATGGGTTGATGGCAGATTTAGGCGTGTCATCTCCACAACTCGATCAGGCGGAACGTGGCTTTAGTTTTATGAAAGATGGGCCACTGGATATGCGTATGGATAATTCGCAAGGTCTAACGGCGGCCGAGTGGCTGGTAGATATTGAAGAAGAAGCCTTGGCAAATATCATTTTCCAGTATGGTGAAGAACGTTATAGTCGCCGTATTGCCAAAGCTATTAAAGCTGCCGGTTATATTGAAACCACGGCTCAACTGGCAGAGATCGTAAAGGTTGCCCATCCGAAATGGGAAAAAAATAAACATGCGGCAACCCGAACTTTTCAGGCTATCCGTATTGCCATTAATAAAGAATTAGATGATATTGAAGCATTCTTGCCACAGGCTGTGGAAGTTTTAAAACCCGAGGGACGTTTGGCGGTGATCAGTTTCCATTCACTGGAAGACCGTTTAATTAAACAATTTATTCAAAAAGAATCGACTTTAGCGGAAGATACCAGTTGGGGATTACCACAAAAGCGGGAAGATACCCGACGTTTAAAGAAAATTTCCCGAGTCCGTGCCAGTGAAGAAGAGGTGAAGGCCAACCCTCGTTCTCGTAGTGCATGGCTTAGAGTTGCAGAGCGCTTAGCTTCAAAAGGCGAATAATGAAAACTGAAGTTGTTGAAAAGAAAACTGACAAAAAACCGATGAAAAAATTCATCAGTTATATCGTTTTGCTACTGTTGGTCTTTGTTAGTGCAATCATGGTGGTATTTCAAGTGTTTGAATATCGTCATGACTACCGCGAACTCAGTTCTTTTATGCGGGAAAGGGATGATCTAAATGCAGAGTGGGGCCGTTTGCTGATTGAACAACAAACTTTTGGTGCGACGGCGCAAATCGGCACGCGTGCGGTAACGCAATTGCGCATGTATTCGCCTCCTGCAGCACAGACGGTTGTAATTGCTTTACCAATGACTTCAGAAGATAAAAAATAGGGCTAGCTGTAATTATGGTGGACAAAAGAACAACACAGGCAACACGCAAAAAGCAGCAGCCGATTAGTGAGAAAAATGCCCTCAGTGTAGACATGTGGCGTTTTTATTTGATGTGGAGCGTGGTTTTACTCTGCTTTTTAGCTCTGGTGAGTCGTGCATTTTATGTGCAGGTGATCAATAAGGACTTTTTGCAAAACAAGGCCAATGCCAATATTTTAAGAACTGAAAAAATCAAGGCGATGCGTGGCGTCATCTATGACCGTCATGGTGTACCTCTGGCTATCAGTACGCCGGTCATGAAGGTGGTGATTGATCCGCGTGACTATTTTGAAACCAAAAAACAGTTTGACGAGATTACTGCTGAACTGGCTAAAGATCCTAATAATCGCAAACTGAAACGCCAGTTACCTGATAAAAATCTTAATCTGGATGAGCTTGCCGATGCAGTAGGCATCGACCGTGCCGAGCTGAAAAAGAAAATGAATGACAAACCTCGTTCACGTTATCTGGTGCTGCAAAAAGAAATTCCACCGCAGCAGGCGGAACTGATTGCCAAGCGTGAGTTCCAGGGGGTTTATACCGAGAAAAACTATAAACGTTACTATCCGCAGCCGCAGCCCAATGCCCAGATTATTGGTTTAACCAATAGTGAAGGCGTGGGGATTGAAGGCCTGGAGATGCAGCTAAATAAGGTTTTGTCTGGTCATGATGGCGAACAGCAGATTGTGCGTGATAAAAAAGGCAACCGTTTTAAAGATCCTGAAATTATCAAGGAAGTCGAAGCCGGAGAGAATATCACCTTAAGTATCGATTCACGGCTGCAATATATTATGTACCGAGAGTTGACTGCTGCCGGTGTGGCCAATAATGCCCGCTCTGCAACCGCGATTGCGGTAGATGTCAAAACCGGTGAAATTCTGGCCATGACCAGCTGGCCTTCGTATAACCCCAACGACAAAAAAAGTCTGGCCAATAAAGATGCCATGCGTAACCGCGGTGCAGTAGACTCATTTGAGCCGGGTTCTACCATGAAACCGCTGACTGTGGCGATGGCGCTGGAAAGTGGCAAATATACTGCTAACTCTATCGTTAATACTTCGCCGGGCAGTATGCGTATTGGTAACCATACCATCCGTGATACGCATAACTATGGCGCACTGACCCTAGGCGGCATTATCCAGAAATCATCCAACGTTGGGGTGGCAAAAATTGCCTTGTCACTGCCTTATGCAACCTTACCGACTTTCTATAAACGAGTAGGTTTGGGACAGCGTTCTGCGGTGAAATTCCCCGGTGAAAGTGCGGGTCTGATTTTGCCGCCAAGCAAATGGAATGTCTCTGAAGTAGGTACCATGGCCTACGGGTATGGTCTGAATGCGACCGTGCTGCAAATTGCCGATGCTTATGCCATGATTGCCAATAAAGGGGTCAAAGTCCCTTTAAGCTTATATAAATTAGAACAGCCACCGAAAGGCGAACAGATTATTGATGCAAAAATTGCTGAACAGGTTTTGCTGATGATGGAAGCTGTGACCTTGCCGGGTGGTACAGCACAACAGGCGAATATTCCAGGTTATCGTGTGGCGGGTAAGACCGGTACTGCGCATAAATTACGTGCAGACCGTAAAGGTTATTCAGATAGTGAGTACCGTGCGCTGTTTGCCGGTATGGCGCCGGTCAGTGATCCGCGTTTGGCGATGGTCATTGTGGTGGAAAACCCAAAAGGGCAATATTATGGCGGTCTGGTGGCCGCACCAGTGTTTGCACGTGTGATGCAGGAATCCTTACGTTTGATGAACGTGCCTTTAGATAAACCTTTAGATACTCCCAAAATCCAGTAACAGGTGATAAATGTCGATTACATTTCAAGATATCTACCATACTGAGAAAACCGCTGGATGGATGAGCAAGCCATTCACTGGCTTTAGTTTAGATAGTCGTAAAGTTGACGCAGGGCAAATTTTTATTGCCCTGACTAGTTTTTCTCAGCCTGAAAAAACCTTGCAGTTTGCCCAATCGGCTTTGGCAAGGGGGGCTCTGGCTGTGGTCAGCGAAACAGAGTTAGGTCTGGAAAATAGTATAGTGGTAGCGAATGTCCGTCATTTGATGGGACAGTGGCAAAAACAGTATTTACAAGCGACCAAAGCTGTAAATGCCGCGCGCATTATTGCAGTGACAGGAACCAACGGTAAAACCACCATCTCGCGTTTAATTGCTGAACTGCTGATGTTGCAAGGCAAGAAATGCGCCGTGATGGGAACCACCGGTAACGGTATTTTACCGAATCTGGAAGCCTCTACGCATACTACGCTGGATGCTTTGCAGCTGCAAAATGCCTTACATGAATATGCGCAGGTCGGTGCTGAATTTGCAGCGATTGAAGCCAGCTCGCATGGTCTGGAACAGGGGCGTTTAAATGGCTGTGATATCGAAATTGCGGCATATAGTAACTTGAGTCGCGATCATCTGGATTATCACGGAACGCTTGAAGCTTATGCTGAAGCCAAGTCGCGATTATTTAAATTTTCCAGCTTGAAAGTAGCCATTATCAACATGGATGATGAACATGCACAGGTCATGATTGATGCTGCCCAATCAAATCCGACCCAACCGAAAATCCTTACTTACTCGACCACTAAGACAGCTGACTATCGGGTTGAAAATATTCAATATAGTTTAAACGGTGCGTACTTTAAACTGATCACTGCGGATGGTGAATTTGAAGTCAACAGCCCATTGCTGGGCCATTTTAACGTAGAAAATCTTGTGGCGAGTCTGATTGCTGCACAGCAGGCTGGCTTTAAGCTAAGCGATTTGATTGCAGTTGCAGCACAACTGAAAGGTGCGCCGGGTCGTATGCAGGTTATTCGTGATGGCGAGCGCCTGTTCGTAGTGGATTATGCCCATACGCCGGATGCCCTGATTCAGGTACTGACCACCTTAAAACGCCATGTAGTGAAAAATTTATGGGCAGTCTTTGGCTGTGGTGGCGACCGTGACCGTGGCAAGCGTCCATTGATGACTCAAGCTGCCTTAGATCATGCCGATGTTGCGCTGATTACTTCAGACAATCCACGTAGTGAAAATCCTGAACAGATTTTTGCCGACATGAAAGCCGGAATTAATTTTTCAGCACATCGCGTGCATGAAATTCATGACCGCCGTGAAGCGATTAAATTTGCAGTGAAACAGGCTCAGGCGGGTGATATTGTAATTATTGCCGGTAAGGGGCATGAAAACTATCAGGAAATTGATGGCGTACGTCATTGGTTCGATGATGTGGTTGAAGTGCAGGCGGCCATTGATGCACAGCATCACTCACCAGATTCAGCTTATCCTGCGCAATAGGGAACCATCATGCATACATCAACTACCAGTACAGTACCTTTAGAACCGTGGACAGCCGTACAGCTTGCTGAAGCCACCCAGGGTTACTGGTTGAATGAGAAAGTGCCTCAAGGCGCAATCAAACGGATTTTGACCGATTCACGCTTTGCGGAAAAAGGCGATGCTTTTCTTGCCTTGCAAGGCGAACGTTTTGATGCGCATGATTTTGTTGCCCAAGTGGCGGCTAAGGGCTGTGAAATCGCAATTGTTAGCCATCCGGTGGATGCTGATATCTGTCAGCTTGTGGTTGCCGATACCCGTGTGGCATTGGGATATCTAGGGGCTTATCGCCGTGCACAAAATTCACAATTGAAAGTGATTGCCCTAACTGGCAGTAGTGGTAAAACCACCACCAAGGAAATGCTCGGCAGTATCTTGTCACGTCTGGCACCGACCTTAATTACCCGCGGCAATCTGAATAACGATTTGGGCGTACCGATGATGCTGCTTGAGCTACGTGCTGAACACCAGTATGCCGTGATGGAATTGGGTGCCAGCCATCAAGGTGAAATTGATTACACCTCAAATCTGGTGCAACCGCATGTCGCCGGGATTATCAATATTGGTACTGCACATTTAGGTGAGTTTGGCGGACGCGATGGTATCTGTCGGGCAAAATCGGAAATTTATCGTCATATTGATAAAGCAGGCACCTCAATTGTTCCTGCGGCAGATGATTTTGCTGACCCGATTCGTCAGGCAGTACAGACTGAAAAAGTCTTGAGTTTCGGGCAAGATGGTGATGTATATGCAACAGACATCGAGTTGCAAGCACAATCTTCCCGCTTTACGCTAAATACCCCGCAAGGTGTGTGTCAGATCAATCTGCCATTTGCCGGTGAACACAACGTGCAGAATGCTACTGCCGCCGCTGCTTTTGCCTTGGCGATTGGTGTTACGCTGGATGATATTGTGACCGGTTTGGAGCAGGCGAAAAGCGCGAAAGGTCGTTTGAACTTTATTCATACCGCAAAACATCTGTTTATTGATGATACGTACAATGCCAATCCGACATCGATGCGTGCTGCAGCCGAAGTGCTGGCGCAGCAGGAAGGCGTCAAAGTAATGGTGATTGGTGATATTGGTGAATTAGGTGCAAGTGCTGCACAGCAACACTATATGCTGGGGCGTGACCTGGTTTCGGTACCTGGAGTTCACTTCGTGGTCGCTGTGGGTGAATTTGCTCCGGCTACCCAGGAAGGGGCACGCAGTACTCAGTATGGCAAAAAACTGCAGGCCTTCCTGACCCAGGCACAAGCCCTTCCTTTCTTACTTAGTTTAATTGAAACACATCAACCTCAATCCATGAGTTTCCTGTTTAAAGGTTCTCGCTATACCCACATGGAAACATTGATGGCTGATTTGATGGAGAAACTCTAAATGCTGTTATGGCTATTTGAACATTTGGCGGGCTTTGACAGCACGTTTCAGGTGGTTCGTTATTTAACTTTACGTGCTTTGCTCAGTGTCTTAACCGCATTGACCATTGGACTGGTTTTGGGTCCGGTGATGATCCGTAAGCTCCAAGCTTTAAAATACGGGCAGGCGGTAAGTTCTTTTGCTCCTGAAAATCATGCCAAAAAAATGGGAACCCCAACCATGGGCGGGATTCTGGTCCTGCTATCGATTGGTATTTCAACCCTGTTATGGGCAGATTTATCTAACCCTTATGTCTGGATTGTACTGGGCGTGATGGTGATTTTTGGTGCTGTCGGCTGGGCAGATGACTGGATCAAGGTACGTTATAAAGACAATGCCGGTCTGCCTGCACGAAAAAAATTCTTCTGGACTTCAGTGGCTTCTTTGGGTGCCGGTATTGCCTTGTATGTGATTGCGACCCAGCAGGCCAATCCTGTGCATACCAGCAACATGCTGGATCTGTTGATTCCTTTCTTTAAAAATCTAACCATTCCATTATCCGCTATTCCTTTAGGGATTGGTTTTATTATTTTTACCTATCTGGTAATTAACGGTGCATCCAATGCGGTGAACCTGACTGATGGTCTGGATGGTCTGGCGATTATGCCGATTGTTCTGGTTGCTGCCGGTTTGGGGGTATTTGCCTATCTGGCCGGAGATGTCCGCTTTGCCAATTATTTGCATATCCCTTATGTAAAATATTCTTCTGAACTGGTGGTGATCTGTGCAGCCATGATTGGTGCCGGTTTGGCCTTTCTTTGGTATAACGCACATCCTGCACAAGTATTTATGGGTGATGTCGGAGCTTTATCCTTAGGTGCAATGCTGGGTACGATTGCAGTCATGGTTCGTCAGGAAATCGTGTTTGCGATTATGGGTGGGGTCTTTGTCGTAGAAGCCATTTCGGTGTTCCTGCAAATTGGTTCACTGCGTATGCGTAACAAACGTGTCTTCCTGATGGCACCACTACATCATCATTATGAGAAAAAAGGCTGGCGTGAAACCCAGGTGGTGATTCGTTTCTGGATTATTACGATTATGCTGGTAGTTTTAGGCTTAATGACCTTAAAATTGCGTTAAGCAAATATTCGAAAAAAGCTGGCATTTGCTCCCACATCTGCCGGCTTTTTTATCGCCTGATTTCAGGCATTGGAGAAAAATATGAATCTGCTGATGTGTCCTGTCTGTCATGAAGTATTGAAACTGACTGGAAAAACATGGCACTGTGTGAATAATCACAGTTATGATGTGGCCAAACAGAGCTATGTGAACCTGCATGTAGTGCAACATAAGCACAGTAAGAATCCGGGCGACACACCTGAATCGGTACAGGCGCGTCGTGCATTTTTAAGTGCCGGTTTTTATGCGCCTTTACAGCAGGCAGTGGTTGAAAAAATTCGTGAATTACGCATTGAAAACCTGCTGGATATTGGTTGTGGTGAAGGTTATTACACCAGTGCTATGCAGGCGGAAGTACTGCAATGTGTCGGTGTGGATATCGCTAAAAATGCTGTTCAGGTGGCTGCAAAGCTCAATAAAAATGTGACTTGGGTGGTGGGAACAGGAGCTACTGTGCCAGTACTGGATGCTTCAATTGATTTATGTACCAGTTTATTCAGTCCGATTCCGAAACCGGAAATATTAAGGGTACTGAAACCGCATGCCTATTTGATGGTGGTGACCCCGGCGAAAGAGCATTTATATGCCATGCGTGAGGCACTTTTTGCAGAAGTGAATCCGCATGAACCGCATAAATTTGTCACTCAGCTGCAAGATGCTTTTGAGCTGGTGGAGGAAAGTGTGGTCGACGCGCCCCTTACCTTGTCACAAGCGGATTTAAAGCATCTGATTGCGATGACGCCTTATGCCTATAAAGCCAAGCCAGAGCGACGTCAGGTGTTAGAGCAGAAAGATCAGTTTGAGTTAAAGGCCCAATTTCAGATTTATTTATTTAAAAAGAAATAAGCCGCATAAAAAAACTCCCTCAAATGAGGGAGTTTTTTTATGCATTGGAGTGTAAAATCTCGGGGTGGTCCGAGTATATAAGCGACACGACATGAAGTGTCGTTCAAGTCTGTTTGATGGTTTTTTAAGACCATCAAAATATTAATATAAGCACATGAAGACACTTAAATTGCGTATCAAGGACAAACATTGCGAGGTGCTAGATCAATTGGCATCCGAAGTGAATTTTGTCTGGAATTATGTGAATGATTTAAGTTTCAAGCACCTTAAAAGAAAAGGTGAATTTCTAACTGCTTACGATATTGCCAAGTACACTAAAGGCACATCAAAAGAATGTGGGCTTCATAGCCAAACTATTCAGGCTATTACTGAAGAATTGGTCACACGAAGGAAACAGTTTAAAAAAACAAAACTGAAATGGCGTGTGAGTAACAAGAAATCAGCAAGAAGATCGCTTGGATGGATACCCTTCAAGAAAGTTGCCATCAAGTATGCTGATGGCTATGTACAATACGGCAAGCATCAGTTCAAGGTGTGGGATAGTTACGGTTTAAGCCAATACAGCATTAAGACAGGTTCATTCATTGAGGATAGCCGTGGGCGTTGGTATGTATGTCTAGTGGTGAATTCACCTAAGCAAGTCAAGCCGACAGCAACCAAAGCAATTGGCATTGATCTTGGTTTAAAGGCTATCGCAACGTGTTCCGATGGTACGATAATTTCGAATCCTAAATTCTATCGTCAATATGAGCATAAATTAGGAATTGCTCAACGAGCAAAGAATAAAAAACGTGTACGTGCGTTACACGCCAAGATTGCAAATAGTCGTAAAGATCATTTGCACAAAGCAAGCACTATGCTTGTAAGGGAAAATGCACTGATTGTTGTAGGTAATCTAAGTGCGAATAAACTTGTAAAAACTAAGATGGCAAAGTTTGTTTTAGATACAGGATTTTCAGCACTTAAAATAATGCTCAAGTATAAATGCGAGAACGCAGGGGTATTGTTTGAAGAAGTCAACGAAGCCTATACCACCCAAATTTGTTCGAGTTGTGGTGAAATATCTCACAGCAGCCCGAAAGGTAGAGCAGATTTGCGAATAAGAGAATGGGATTGTATGGTGTGCGGTACACACCACGATCGGGATTTAAATTCCGCCCTAAACATTCTTGCGCTTGGGCATAAGCGTCTAGCAGTAGGAATCCCCTTACTTTAGCTCATAGGTATCTACACAATTTCCGAGCTTTGCGTTAAATTGAAGAGCATGCTCTTCAATTTCACATCTCTGGTCTGGATCAGCGTCTTGTCAAACGCTATAACAGC
>NZ_JBIQOC010000091.1:0-17893 GCF_044130295.1 Acinetobacter uliginosus
CTTTGAACATACAAAAATTGATGTTCCACGGCTTCTAAGACATTGATTTTAGGTTCAGGATTGGGGTCGCCATGACGTTACTTTAGGGTGTACTCTAAATTTACAGAACATCTCTTATTCGAAATTCGATCGAATGGGAGTAAAAGCCTGCCTCAATTCGAATTAATTTTACGTTTTTTAATTTTAAAAGTTCGTCGCCCAGCAAGTCGGTAAGCAAGGTCAGGATTCCGGCCGTCCAAGTGTTTAACCAAAATTGGCACACCATTCGGTGTTTTACTCATTAAATTATCATTTTCTACATACAGCACTGTTCCTCTTTGCGCTGCGGCACTAAAGCGGTCTCGAAGTACATTTGCAGCTTTGGCAGCAATACCTGATTCATTGTCATCTTCATCAATTAGATCTACTGTTGACATAGTGCCGTACTCCCAATTAGCTGATATATGAATCATATTACAAGTCGGGTAGACAGGATAAAGAACTAGAGACCTTTCTACATATAATGCTCTGATCGACACACACAATAGCTTCTTTCCACATCAAGGTAGGTATTATGTGTGATCTGAATTTTATATTTAATTTCAATAACTTATAAATATTAATGTTTGAGTTTTATTTTTGCCACATAAACAAAATAATATTTAAAATCAAATGCTTATATTTTATAAAAAATTTAAAGCTTAGCATCACACATCATAGCTACCTAAATTAGCTCCATTAGGTAGCTATCATGTGTGTCGATATTAAAAATTATGTTTAATTTCAATGTATTAATAGAATTCAACTCTTTATAATTTTGATATTTTTTTTACAAAGCACGGGATCATCTAACAGAAATTTTTTCCCTTTTTTAATCCTGGATATTTAGAATCGGTAGAAATTTCTTCACTTAAAAATTTAACTGCCTAGAGAGCAAAATGAATCCTATAACTTTTCAGAAACTGGAAAAAATGAATAAGCACTGCAAGGCTTGTGTTAAAGCCTATGCACTTTTGACTTTGTTGAGTCTGGTGACTTTTTTCATCTATTTTTTTAATCGTTTCACATTAGAAATTCTCGTTACGGACACGACTGCTCTATTTCCGGTTATCAAAATGGAAGCGTTGGCACCTGGGATAATGCACATTGTGTACTGCTTCTTTTCAAATATGTCGATAAAAAAACTTCAAATATTCGGCTTAGATTCAAATAATCTAAATGAATACATCCAGCGGAATCAGGAATTTTTTCAAAAATATTAAGGTATGGCTTCTCCAGTGGAACTCATGTCTTGTAATACATCAAAGACAAGTCTCTCAATGCCTGAGCGTGCTTTATCACGGTCTGGATCTAGCCAGGATAGCGACGGAAATTCAGCGCATAACCCAATAAATTCTCCGTCTTGGGCGGACCATGTCACACTAAATGAATAACGAGCTTCGGTCTTAAAATCGAAAAAAGCTTTCATATATTTTGCCGCGTGTTTAGCCTCAGCTCTCAAATCGTCAATTTCTTGGCGGCTGAGATAATAATCATCAGGATATTTCTGCATGAGTTATCACCATTGTTAATTGAGATTGATTTAAAAAACATCCTATACCTCGGTTTTATTGGACTTCGCCTTCCATTTTTCGTATTTTTTGTTGAGATCTTCCGTTAATACACTCCTAAAATGAGCTTCTGCTTCTTGATATGATGAATTATTTACAATCGGACTTTTCAGTTTTTTCATATATGAAAGTTTTAAAGTCCGGGCACCATGATCAAACCAGGGCTGATTATATTTATCCTTGAATAAGCGTTTTTCTAGGTGATACAAATTTCCGATCTGCTGACGTACCCCACGGTAGCCTAAATAGCCCTCCAAGGCCCGGAAATGGCGTTCAAAATAGGCTTTCTTCTCATCCAGACTGGCATTTTTTTCAATCAGGCTCTGAAACCGCAAAACGACCCTTTTCCCTTGTTCTAGTTGTTCCTTATAGGCTTTATCAGTCAAACGCCAAGTCCAATCTGTGACATGTTTTTCATTGGTCCAATTCTTGGCTTGAAGCTCTTTAATGCTTTTCTTCGGCTTGGTCAGACGTACCAGTTCATATCTACCACAGCTGATTGGATTAACCTCACCAATGTAACTAAAAGACTCTGAACTTGGACAGATCTCAAAGATTTTACGGTTAATCTTCAATAAATCTTGTTTGTCTGTTTTGCTCAAAACTTTTTGAGTTTTTTCATCCAATAAGAAAGCATCACTGGTTCGACAAAACAGGTAAGCATCTACTTGCACCAAAAAAGCAGGTTCATTTTTATCAAATTTTTCCCAGCATTCACTCTCACTCAGTCCTGGTAAATAACTATAAGTGAAATGAACCAGCAAGCTAAAAACTGGCTCACTGTTCAATCTTCTTCGATAGGTTTGTTGGGCTGTTTCCAGTAAATGATAACGCTCAATCCATTTTGAAATCATACGGCTTGCTTCATCAGTATTCATATTCAATATGAATTTCTTAGAAACAAGATCATATTCGTTCGTCATCATTCCCATGACATGTTTTGTAAAATCTTTAGGAACATAGCTGTAATAAATCATTTTTTTATTACTCTTAAAGTGATTTTAATAAAGTGATTCTATAAGAGATTTATAAAAGATATTTATTAAAAATTCTATAAGAAATTCTTAAAGTCTCAAAAATGCAATTTTTGAGACTTTAAGAATGATTGCGAATCACCTTCGGAGATTCTATAAATAGCAGTTCCCCAAAATGGGCTTGACGACCGCAACTTGATCAAATATAAAACTTTTAGGGTCTTTGATTTTTTGCGTGGACTGCCAATCCATGAGCCAATTCTTTTCTGTTTGGTTCCTGGGTTGCCTACCCATGAATCAGACACACTCCCCCTTCTTGAGGATTGCCAGTCTTTGAGAAGCTTTAGTGGTGAAGCTGCGTGCGTGAGGAAACTCTAGCTGGCGCGGCTACACTAGGGGCTGGCGGGTGTGACTCCCGCTTTCTACCTGTTCACTCATTTTGATGAATGAACACCCTCCACTCCCAAGGTGGAGGTCAGTTGGGCGACAAGGACACGGGATCACGGTGACGTGGCGGTGGGAGTAACTTCCCTCCTAGGCTGAAAGGGCCGAAACCCTGTATTAAAACAGACAGTCAGAGGACTCACGGAATGAGTAACCTCGTGAATAGCTGATAACCAGACGCTTCAAGTCAAAAACAAAAATAAAGACAAGGGCGTAGGTTATACCCACAGGTGGGCTTTTGAGGGCATCGTGAGGTGTCAGGGTTGCAAGGCGAAAGCTGGCGCAATCGGTACTCGATTTTAGGTGGAACAGTGAATTTGTCGGAAGACATTCTGTTTTGCTGTCGAGATCAATGGATAGCTCAAGCCTGTAAGGTCGTCAACATGGTGCTTTTAGGCTGTGTATGTCGATATGGGTAAGGCGTGAACGTGGATGATTATTAACTACATATTGCATTGTATAAACCTGATACGACTTGGAACTGCGATCGGGGGAGATAGGAATGTAGGTGTTGTATGTAGGAGATCGGCACGGGTTCTGCCAGTTTTCAGGCAACTGAAAACAACTGTTTTAATACTAACTTGGGAAGCAGTTTTGTTTGAAGCCGTATTGCTTGAAAATTTCTCTTTAATTTGAAGAGGTTTTCATTCAATCGGAGGCAACTTCCGAAAAAACAGAACTGTGGGAGAGTGACTTAGTAGGGCTTTGCTGTAATGGCAGAGGAAGCATTTCAATTCGAGTGAAAGGCGAGCGTTGAAATGAGTAACGAAAGGACACACCATTAAGTTGGAGTGTGTAAGAAAATTGGAAGAATGTGGTTTGAGGATGAAGTTTGGCAACTTCATAGGCTTGGCGGTCTAAACCCTCAAACCACATTTGTAAAAATCGACCTAGAAAATCAGATTCGAGTGGCATCGGATCCAGAAATTCCAAGAACCTTGAGAAAACAAGTCAAATCAAAGTCTTTGATCCGACTTTTTAAAAACGGTTAGTGGGGAGCTCACTTAAAAAAATCCTGACGCAGTCGATTCTGC
Source organism: Acinetobacter uliginosus (assembly GCF_044130295.1). Taxonomy (NCBI): domain Bacteria; kingdom Pseudomonadati; phylum Pseudomonadota; class Gammaproteobacteria; order Moraxellales; family Moraxellaceae; genus Acinetobacter; species Acinetobacter uliginosus. The sequence continues at coordinate 4,042 of NZ_JBIQOC010000091.1, forward strand.
TGAACGAAATTAAAAATCTGTGTGTCCCTCATCACACATAAATAACTGAGATCAAAGTCCTGAGTACGACTATAAACTGCTTTCCATTTTGCGCTCATTTGCGTTTTAAGCCATTTTTTCTATTTAATATAGGGATTCTTGGTAATCAGTGAAAAAACGCGCATACCCCCTATTTTTTGCTTTTAATCGCTATATCAGAGCGAGTGTCTACGAGCGAACATACCAAAAATTGCGCCTAGACTCCCTGAAAAACATTTTTTTTAAATCTAAATACTAAAAATGATCTGAATAGTTGCAATTTTTTGATTCTAGATCGAGCGAAGCGAGCAAAAAAGTACTATGAGCGAAGCGAATTCCGAGCTGCTTTTGCTTTTTATCAAATTCACAAAGAGATTAGCCATAAAATTGCCCCAACGAACTGAGCGAAAGCGAAGTTCAATAGAGTTTGAGCGTAGCGAAAACCAAGGGCAATTTTTCATAAGTTGGGCTTTTAATTATTTTAAGGTTTTTAAATGCTTTTCAACTTGCTATAAGCCTTATAGTTCAATGTTTTCAGAGTATATATAAAGACGTTTAATTACCAATACAAAGACGTTTAATTACCAATACAAAGACGTTTAATTACCAATACAAAGACGTTTAATTGTCATTAAAAGACAAATTAATACTTGTCTTTTAAATGATTTGAATTAATATGTCTTTTAAAGCTATTAATAACTCATATAAAGACGTTTAATTACCACATGAAAAAAGATCTTGTAGTTAAAACAAATCGTTTGAATCAAGCATTTCAAGTACTTTCCCTAGCAGAATTTCATATTGTTCAATTGGCTATTGTAGATGCCAGAGACACTGGTACAGGATTAACTACAGACATGCCTCTAAGAATAGATGCATTACGTTATGCCGATGTATTTGGTACTACTCGACAAAATGCTTATATGAGAATGAAGGAAGCGGAAGAAACCCTATTTAATCGCCGATTCAGCTTTTTTGATGAAGATGGAAAACTTGTAAAAAGTCGTTGGATTTCTCAAGTTAAATATTTGGACAATGAAGGTGCCATAGAAATTGTTTTTACGCCTGCTGTTGTTCAAGGCATCAGCCGTATCAATGGGGTAAAAGAATTTTTTACTCAATATCTTTTGAGCCAAACAGCACAATTAAAAAGTGTGTATTCAAGTAGACTCTATGAATTATTGATTCAATGGAGAAGTACAGAAAAAACCCCCATCATTAATTTAGAAGACTTTCGTGCACAGCTTGGAATCGAAGAAAATCAATATAAATTAATGAGCGATTTTAAAAAAAGAGTTCTTGATCTAGCTATTAATGACATTAATGAAAAAACAGATATTAAAGTAACTTATCAACAACATAAAAAAGGTCGCTCGATCTCGGGTTTCTCTTTCAACTTTAAACAAAAAAAATCAGCTGCTAAGTCACTAGAGAATAAGCGGGATCTAGACACTATCGATCTTTTTTCAAAAATGACCGATAAACAATGCCACCTATTTGCCAATAAACTCTCCGAACTTCCTGAGATGAGTAAGTATTCCCAAGGCACAGAAAGCTATCAACAATTTGCTATACGCATCGCTGAAATGCTGCAAGATTCAGAGAAATTTAAGGAGTTAATTCCTTTACTAAAAAAAGTAGGGTTTCAATGACGTTGTTAATTGACATTGTAAAGTTAACAGTCAAGTATTAACACAAATTGAAAACTGGTTTACATGATGAAAAAACTGTCAGTTTCAGAACTAGCAAAACTATATGGATACTCTAGACAGGCTATTTATGCCCATATAAATAAAGGAAATTTATCAAAAGGATCTGATGGATTGATTGACTTTTCAGAGGCTTTGAGGGTCTTTGGAGAGCCACAAAAAAACAACTCTACTGTCAACCAAAGTCAATCAACTAACAGTCAAAACTTAACAGAAGTTGACTTATTAAAACGTCAAGTTGACATACTAGAAAAACAATTAAATCAGGCAGTGCAGAGAGAAAATCAATCACTAGAACGTGAATCGTTTTATCAAGAACAGATTGAAGCTATGCAACGTCTATTAGAAGCCCCAAAAGCCAATATGACTACGTTTACCGATCAGAAATCTAATCAGGATATAGCAACAGATCCTCGGTTAGAGCCAGAGCCGAACTATGACGGATTGACTACTCTTGAAAACAAGCGAATTCCTGTTCCTGAACACGTAGAGCCTGAACCAGAAAAAAGAGGCTTTTGGAGCCGCTTCTTTAAGCCGTATGGCTGATGGGACTGTTCACCTGGGCTAATTAACCCCGTGGAACATTGCTCAAAAGTTAAGCGTGGAACGTGAAAAATCATAAAAAAAGCCCGAACAGGGATGTTCGGGCTATAAACTTTGAAATAAGTATATGAATTTCAAAGTAAATTATAACACATTTCGTATAAGGTGTATTATGTTAATTTTAGCGAAACTTATTAATTTCAAATAAGCTAAATCTTTATTTTTCCTTGTAAAAATAGAATCTCATTAAACAATAAAAGCTATAATCTTCATTTATTTTAATATCTTGGGGTAAAGACTTTGGCTGTATCAAAAACAATCTTCAATTTAACAGAAGAAAAAACATCAAAATTAGCCGTACTGATAGATGCAGATAATGCGTCAGCCAAAGATATCGAAAATATTCTAAATGAGCTAACCAAGTACGGTGAAGCAACAGTAAAACGTATATATGGAAATTTCGTTAATCAAAATGGTAGTTGGAAGCAAGCAATTAACAACTTAGCTATTAAACCAATGCAACAATTTGCTTATACAACAGGGAAAAATGCTACTGACGGTTTTATGATTATCGATGCAATGGACTTGCTCTATACAGATCGCATAGATGGATTTGCTATCGTATCTAGTGATAGCGATTTCACTGCTTTAGCTATTCGTATAAAAGAACAAGGAGCAACGGTATATGGATTCGGGAAAAAACAAACTCCTGAAGCATTTCGTAATGCTTGTTCACACTTCACTTATGTTGAAAACTTAACTGGTTACGAAGCACCTGCTCAACCTCCTATAGTTCAAGTAAAAGAAGAACCATCAACTATTAAGAAAGAAATAGCTAATACAAGTAATAAAGATGCTAGTCAAACTAAGTCTCAAACTAGCTCTAATTTGCCATTAGATAAAATCAAACAAGTTTTTGATGCACATGATACTGAATGGATTACTGTAGCTTCTTTAGGCTCACAGTGGAAACTTCTACAAGTTGATTTTGACCCTCGTACATATGGTTTTAAAAAACTTGGAGATTTAGTGAAATCATATACAAAAGTTTTTGATGTAGAAGAAAGACCAACCAGTACCAGTGATCATAAGAACTTATATGTCCGCTTAAAAAAGACAAAATAGCAAATTATTAAGCTCGTAATAAACAATATAAATATATGTTTTATATTGTTTATTATTTTAATTTTAGGGAAAATATAAATTGAGAGCTATAGATAAAATTTTTAATAAATTAAAAGAATTCGATAATGAAACATATCCTGAAGGTGTTGTACCTCTATTTGATCGAATAGAGGGAACATCTTTTTTTCCTGGTGGAGATGGTTTATGGAAATATGAAAATGACATTACCGATATAAGAATTGGTGGAATCATGGTTATAGGACATAATTTTGATAACGTCAGTGGATTTAAAAAATCACTTGCATTAGGAAGCGAGTCATTAGCTTGCCCTACATGGAAAAATTTAAGAATACTATTCCAAGAAGCTAATATCGATTTGACGAGTTGTTATTTTACAAATGCTTATATGGGATTAATGAATTCTCAATCAAATATTGGTGTTTTCCCTGGTTCCAAGTCCAGTAGCTTTAAAAAACAATGTTTAGATTTTTTAGAATATCAAATATCAATACAACAACCTCAAACCATTATAACTTTAGGTCGCTTTGTCCCTCCTTTATTAGCACAGTTATCTATTGATTTAGACCAATGGAAAAAAGTAAAAAGTTTTAATGATTTAGATCAAGCTGAAATACAAATTATAAAACATGCTCATTTTTGTGAAAATCAAGTAATTTCAAATATTGTCGCTTTGACTCATCCTGCTAATCGTCATTTAAACATTCAAAAAAGAAAATATAAAAATTTAAATGGTCATGATGCTGAATTAGCGATGTTACGAGAAATATTGTTTTAACCTTGACCTTATCTAAACCAACTCTTTTCTTACATGATATCCCCATATTTAACATAATGGTGGTTATATGAAATGCAACTAAATTTAGTTGCATTTTTTAATTTCAAGGGACTATACTTAGTCGTAACTGAGTAGGGCTAAAATATGGGTAAAACGGAAAAGTTATTGGAAAAATTTGGAAATTCAAAAAATACGTTTCCATATAAAGATTTAGTCGTTTTACTGAGCCAGCTCGGCTATGAAAAATTTGAAATGGCAGGCTCTCGTGTTCGGTTTTTTAATGAAAAAACTGAACATATGATTTTACTGCATAGACCACACCCTGAAAATGAAATCAAAGGTGGGGCATTGAAAGCTGTAAAACAGGCACTCAAGCAGGAGGGATTTTTATGAGCTATTTAAAGTACAAAGGTTATCTCGGAACAATTGAGCCTGATCTTGAAACAGGTGAGTTATTTGGAAAACTTGCTTTTATTCGTGATCTTATTACCTATGAAGCGGAAACTTTAAAAGCCCTTGAGAAAGCTTTTCAGGAATCTGTAGACGGCTATTTAGAATCATGTGCTGAACTAGGAAAATCTCCTGATCAACCATTCAAAGGCACTTTTAATGTCCGTATTAGCCCTGAATTGCACCGTAAGGCGGTTTTAGCATCAAGTAATTCTCTAAATGCCTTTGTCAGTGATGCGATTCAAGAAAAGTTAATGCGTTTAGGTGCGTAATTTATTGAAGCCTAGGCTACTACCTAAAAATTGAAAAACTCAGCAAAAATGGGAGCTTAAAGCTCCCATTTTTATGTTAGTTTCGTATAAGGTGTATTATGTTAATTTTAGTAGAACTAATAAATCTATATATTTGAAAATGTCATTTTACTCAATTAAATACTCTTCAGATATTTCACACTGTTCAACAAAAAAATGATCATGTGAAACTAAAATTACAGCGCCCTGATATTGGCTAATAGCCTGCGATAGAAGCTCTCTAGACTCAATATCTAAATGATTTTCTGGTTCATCAAGCAATAATAAATCAATACCATCAGGATAGTGACTCATTGCTAATAATGCGACTTTCAATTTTTCACCACCACTCAGTTCTGATAGTTTTAATAAAGCTTTTTCACGACGAATACGTAACTGACCTAACAAATTTCTCCACTCAACTTCAGTAAGATTGGAGTTATAAAGTGCAAGGTTTTCGATTACGGATAAATCATTATTTAATAAACTAAAGTTTTGATCTAAATACAAACATGTTCCACTAAAGAAAATATCATCACGTTGATGGGTAGAAATCAATTTCAATAAGGTTGATTTACCAATTCCATTAGCACCTTTAAGATGGATTTTTTCGCCAGCTTTCAATGCAAAATTAATTTTATTTGTTGCTGTATGGGGTAGCTTTAAATCATGAATTCTTAAAATCTCTCCTTGCTTCGTACTCTGTAAGTGGAATTCAAACTTCTGAGCTTTGATTTTTTCTACAATGGTCTGCCTATTAATCAGACTATTTTTCAAATCATCAGTTTGTCGAGTTTGTTGGGCACGTAGCTTACCTAAGCTTTGTCCAGCATTTTCCTTTTTGAAATCTAGAACAGTCTTTGCTTGAGAATTAGAATCACGAAGTTCATTGCCTTTAGATTGACGTTTATTCGCTTTCATTAAGCTATCATGTTGCCGTTGTTTTAACTGCTTTAATTCTTTTTTCTCATTATTAATAGACTGAGTTAATGCATCCATGTGTAGCTGATGCTGTTGAATGTAATGCTCATAATTACCTTTGTAGTGTTGTAAGCCTAATTCAGTTAAAGCATAAATATGTTGGACTTGATTGAGTAATTGGCGATCATGACTAATCAGGCATACACCACTAGGGTGTGCCAAAATACTCTCAATTAACCATTGTCTAGATGTTGAGTCTAAATGGTTGCTTGGTTCATCTAAAAGTAGATAGTGATCCTTTTTTAAAAACAAACGACATAAAGCCAGCTTTGTTTTTTGTCCTTCACTCAGTTTTTCTGTTGGAAAGTTCAAATCCGTAGGTAAGTCAGCATTTTCAAGTATATTTTGCCATTTTTGTGGTAAATCCCAGGTATTTTCAACTAACTCATAATCATCAAAACTAGCTGTATTGTTCTCTATACGCCGAAAAGCATGATGTAAATGATCTACCTCTAATGCTTGTGCAATATTTTCAGCATTAAGGCGTTCTAATTGTGCCAAATAATCATGTTGGATATTCCATGAAACTTGACCACTATAATGAATATCTAAAGCTTGGCTTTGATCTAATATTCTGAACAATAGGGATTTACCTAAACCATTACGTCCAATTAATGCAGAAACCTGTCCTGATAAAAGCGTAATGTTTAGCTGATCAAACATTTTCTGTGTAGAAAATTCTAAATTTAAGTTTGAAGCAATACATGCATGTTGCATAAAAAATTCCTCATGTAGAGGATATGCAAAATAGTGAAGATTAACTTATAAAAAACAATATATTATTTAGGATATAAAGTAGAGACCAAGAATATATAGCCACAAGTAGAATCTATTTTGCACATCAAAAGTTTAAAAATAATGATGAGAAAATGACTTACTTCATTGGCGTTACTCTTGGGAGGATGATTTGAATAAGGTTATTTTATAATGATAAGACAATCTGTCAAGCTTGTACTAAAGCTTCTAAAAGTTATTTAACATAATGGCGATTATACGAACTAGCCATGTAATGCAATTTGCATTACAATATTTCCATACATTCAATAAATGGGAAAAGTGATGGCTACTGTTAACTTCAGGGTCGATGAAGCCCTTAAAGAAAAATCTTATTCAGTTCTTAGAGAACAAGGTATTGCACCTACTGAGTTTTTTACAAATGTCCTTGAATACATTGCAGCGACTGGGAAACTCCCTGTACAAAAAGCCTTACTCTCAGAAGAGGATACCGAGCTATTAGCGATTGTTCGTAAACGTATTAATGATCCTAAAGAAATGTTCGAGGAAATTACTTTAGATGACTTATAAGCTTTTACGTCATAAGGACTTCACAGCTGAATGGGAAAAGCTTCCTAGTGCTATAAGAGATCAATTTAAGAAGAAACTTGCCAAGGTCATAGAGCAGCCACATATTCCCAAGAATATGCTCAGAGGTGATCTGGCAGGCTGCTATAAAATTAAATTATTAAAGGCTGGAGTCCGACTAGTTTATCAAGTCAAAGATGATCAGGTAGTTATCTTGCTCATCACCGTTGGGAAACGAGCTGACAGCATAGTTTATGACGAAGCGAAAAAGCGCATTAAAGACTAAAAATGGGAGCTATAAGCTCCCATTTTTGACTTCGTATAAGGTGTATTATGTTAATTTTAGGAAATCTTTAGAATTGTCCTTCAAGTAACTGACCTATTTCCAACCTGGTATAGCCACGTTCTTTAAAGATCAAAATAATTGCTTTTTTATAATTTTCAGAAGTAGAAGTCTTATATTTGATTATCAGTTGATTTTCAGATTTCAGCTCAAGATCATTTTTGATGGTCAATACTTCGCTAGAGATCTTATTAAAGATATTTAAGTTAAACATACAGGCACTCGTCATCCGTATTATAGCGGCCCGACTATAACGAATACCTGCCTTAGCTACGCTAGACACCCTTGGCCGCAAGGATGACAAATTAAGAAAAACTCCACAAGTGTTTGCTTATTGAAAGAATAAATAGTCCCTCCAAATCCTATTTGAATAACAGCCATTGTGTTAATTTTAAAAATTGTTGATCTTTCAAAAAATAGTTTTAAAATTTCTCTTATAAGGAGATGGTATTCCTCCTTTTACAAACCGCCAGTTCTGGCTGATGATGCCTACGTAACTCTCTTTCCAAGTAGAGTGCGTAGGTGTGCGCTCTACTTTTATTTTGGAGCGCATACACTATGTATTTTTCCCTTCTATCAATAGCTCTTGGCTCTATATTTGGTGCCTGGCTTCGTTGGGGTATAAGTCTTAAATTTAACAATGTCTTTGAAAATATTCCTTTTGGGACAGTACTGGTTAACTTGATCGGTGCTTTCATTATCGGGTTAGCAGTATCATTTTTTTCAAATAGCTCTCTAAGTCCCAATTACAAATTATTTGTCGTAACAGGCTTCTGTGGTGCATTGACTACCTTCTCAACCTTCTCGGTTGAAGTGGTGGGCTTATTACAATCTTCAAAATTTGAGTATGCAATTTCTACGATAGCTATCCATGTGATCGGCTCACTGATATTTACTGTATTAGGCATGCTCACATATCAATTTTGCAGTAACAACTAATACTCTAATGGCTTCAATATGAGGCCTTTTAAAATCCATTTAACATAATGGTGCTTATACGAAATGCAAAATAAATAGTGTTATATTTCAAAAAGTTATGCTATAAGAAATCGGGGGCGCAAACCCGAAAAGCCGACTTGGAAACAAGTCGGCTTTTTTATGAGCGGTTTTGATAGTTCTTGCCAATAATTTTGTTTAAAAAGTAGTCAATTTTGCGGTTTTTCCAATGTTCTCAACGTCCCAGGATCTAAAATTATCCCCATTTCCTGCGGATAAACCTGGGACAGTTTTTAATCATCTTTGTAAGCATTTTCTCACATTAATTCAAGTCTATGACTACTAGTTCACATACTTGAAAATTCATATGATTAGTCCATCAGGAACAGGAAGTTCCGGAACGTAAAATGGATGTTTATGTTCTAACGCAAGGATCGTGAGGTACAACAGGACGTTATACCTAGAACCGAATATGAGAAACCCCGGCAGGATGCCGGGGTTTTTTATTGCCCAGATATTTATAAATCAGGTTTATAAAAAATTGATTGAATGACGGATTTTATAGCACTTAAAACTAGATCAAACAGCTATCAAAAATAAGCATCTTTTTCCGTTTATACTTACGATACTTTTGTTTCACTAGGTCAGCAATACAAACCATGAATCTTATGACTGTCGAACACATAAGAAAGACTACGAATGCTAAGCTAAATCCCAAGAAAAAATCTGAACTTGGGCAATTCATGACGCCTAGTGTTATTGCTGAATATATGGCAAGCCTATTCGACGATCACAAAAAAAAGATAAAACTTCTAGATTGTGGAGCAGGCATAGGATCATTGACCATTTCTGCTGCAAAAAAACTTAAAAATATTAAGTTAGTAGATCTCTGGGAAATTGATCCCATCATGCGAGAACAATTAGAAGTTAACATGCATGCTATAGATATTAACTTTTCTATCTATGCTCAGGACTTCATTTTAGGGGCTGTTGAAAATATATCTTCTGACAAAGGAGAGCGATACACTCATGCAATTATTAACCCTCCATATAAAAAAATTAATAGCAATTCAGAACATCGGAAAGAGTTGAGAAAGGTTGGAATTGAAACCGTTAATCTTTATTCAGCATTTGTTGCATTAACAATTCAACTCATGGAACAAGATGGGCAAATTGTAGCGATTATTCCAAGATCATTTTGCAATGGTCCTTATTACAAGCCATTCAGAGAATTAATTTTGAAGGAGTGTTCTATAGAACACATTCATATCTTCGAAAGTAGAGACATGGCTTTTAAAGATGATGATGTTTTACAAGAAAATATCATCATTAAACTGATTAAAGGTAAACAGCAGTCAGACGTTCAAATTTCTCAATCTAATGACCAGACCTTCCGTGACTACCAAAGCAAAACCGTCCCTTTTGTTGAAGTCATTAAACCTAATGATCCAGAACTATTTATCCGCATTGCTACGAACGGGCAGCCTCAAGAAGAAAATAATACGTTTTTTGCCGTTTCATTAAATGAATTGGGAATATCTGTAAGCACAGGACCAATTGTGTCTCACAGAATGAAAGAGTTCTTAGAACAATCGCCTCAAGATGGAGCTGTTCCATTATTTTACCCACATCATTTCGTAGATAAGCAACTTCAATATCCAAAAGAGCATAAGAAGCCAAATGCTATTAGGGTTACACCAGATTCACAGAAATGGCTGCTACCGAATAATGGCTTTTACGTGATTGTCAGACGATTCAGCTCTAAAGAAGAAAAACGACGAATTGTTGCTAATGTCATAGATCCCAATATGATTGATACAAAATGGATCGGGTTTGATAACTGTTGGAATGTATTTCATATAAAAAAACAAGGCTTTGACTATGAAACAGCAATGGGGTTAGCTTGTTTTCTGAATAGCAGCTTATTGGATAGCTATTTCCGTATTTTCTCAGGTCATACTCAAGTAAATGCGACGGATCTCAGAAACATGAAATATCCATCCCTTCAAAATTTGCAGCTTTTAGGCAAAAAATACGACATTAAAATGAATCAAAAGCAGATTGATAACCTTCTCGGGGAGATTAAGTGAATAATCAAGATACAAAGCTGCAGCAAGCATACGATATCCTTGTCCAATTAGGCATGCCGCGCCAACAACTTAATGAACGTACTGCTCTCTGTCTACTCTGTTTACTTGATATGACACCTGAAAAATTATGGAACCAAGCAAGTAACCCTTTAGTAGGTATTACACCTATTATGAGCTGGTCACGAGAGCACTATCAAAGAGAATACGCTCCAAATACACGAGAGACATTCCGTAGACAATCGATGCACCAGTTTATTGAAGCAGGAATTTGTCTTTATAACCCTGATAAACCTGATAGACCAGTTAATAGCCCTAAAGCTGTGTACCAAATTGAATCCAATTTGCTTCAAGTTCTTCAAACTTATGGAACAGAGCAATATGCAATCATGCTACAAAATTACCTGCAGCAAAGACAAACTCTTGCTCAAATGTATGCACGAGAGCGTGAAATGAATATGATCCCATTACAATTAACAGATGGTCAAACTATTCTACTTTCAGCAGGTGACCATTCTCAGCTCATCAAGGATATTGTCACCGATTTTGGTGCTCGATATGTTCCTGGAGGAGTATTAGTTTATGCAGGTGATACAGGTAACAAACATGGGTTCTTTGATGTTGATCTACTAGCATCTTTAGGTGTTCAATTAGACAACCATGGTAAACTACCAGATGTTGTTATCTACAATCCTGAGAAAAATTGGCTATTTTTAATTGAAGCTGTTACCAGTCATGGACCTGTAGACCATAAAAGATATGGGGAATTAAATACATTATTCCAACGCTGTACAGCAGGTTTAGTTTTTGTCTCGGCTTTTCCTGATACCAAGACTTATGCGAAATATAGCAGTGTTATTGCATGGGAAACTGAAGTGTGGATAGCAGATAATCCATCTCACATGATTCACTTCAATGGCTCAAGATTTATGGGGCCTTACTAATCTATTCTAGATTAAGTAGTATTTAAAAGATAAAACGACATTAAAAAAATTTAATGTTATTGAGTAAAAATATGACTATATCTCAGCGACAAAATAAACCAGAAAACATTAAAAAACTTCAAGCTCAACGACAAATGTACTCTGATATAAAGTTTTGGATGATTTTTATAGCGATAGTTGGTGTCGTTCTACCAATCGTTGTTTCATTTATTACTTTCGCTATGAATAATGACTTTTTCTCAAATTTACTTAATTTTGAGAAAAAAGATATCGGATATATTTCTGCTTGTATAGGGGTAATCACAACAATCTATGTTGAATTACATAGTAATTTTCTAAAAAAATTGAAGGAAGATGCTGCAAAAATACAAGAAAAATTCGATACGGATGTTTTTGGGCTACCATGGGATAGTATAAATGTTGGCAGCAAGCCAGATACTGGGTTAATTCTTAATAAAAGTAAAAAATTTATTAAGAAGAATCCAAATTATACAGGTTTTGTGGATTGGTATACCATTAAAGCGGCTTCCTTTAAATACCCAGAAGCCATAGTGTTTTGCCAACAACAAAACCTTTATTGGGATAGCTCCTTACGAAAGGATATTGTTATTATCGCCAAAATAACACTATGCATTATTGTAATAATGATGTTCATATTAGGAGTCTTTAATGATTTTACATTAAGAAGCCTTATCACAAATGTTGTACTTCTATTATTACCTATTTGCTTGTTTTTCTATAAAATTATTACTGAACATAATGACACCATCAAAGAAATGGATCGTTTGAGAGATATCAATGACGATATAATAGAAATGACTATATCCGATGCATCTCCTGCTGTGGATTTCCTATCTCTATGTCGTCAGCTACAAACAGCTATTTATAATCATAGAAAGTCTGCACGTCCTATTCCTAATTGGTTACATAAAAAAAGAAAGGATGATCAAGAAGAAGAATCTGCTGATCGGATGCAACAGTATCTTGATACTCACTCCTAATACTATATTTAAAACCGCTTGACCACTATATAAAATCTTTATCAAAGTTTTATTTAAATTTTGATAAAGATTTTTTTATGTTTATTTAATTAAAATTAATACTTTAAATCTAAAAATTAAACCTAATCTATAGGATGAACTTGAGAATTAGGATAAATATGGCAACAACAGTTACAAGTGCTTTCAACACTTTTCAAAAAGATATTGTTAATTTAGATTCAAGTACATCAATTAATGCTAGATCTAGTCGAGATTGGCTACTAGAACAAATTTCTAAATTTCCTGATAAAAATTTAAATTTCCCTATTTTATATCCCGATATAAACATTGCTTTTGGTTCATTTGCAAGAAAGACAAAAACGAGACCTCTTGATGATATTGATTTAATGGTTGGAATTAGTGCTGATGGATGCTATTACTCTGAGAATTCTTGGGATGATATAAGTCTCTGTTTTCCTGATAATTATACAGGTAAATTAAAAAACTATGCAGATACTAGAAATTCGTCTTATTTAAGCTCTACAAGAATTACCAATGCTTTCAAAACTGAATTAGGAAATATTAGCCAGTATTCCTCAGCAGAGATAAAAAGAGATGGAGAAGCAGCGACTCTAAAATTAGTCAGCTATTCATGGAATTTCGATATTGTTCCATGTTTTTTCACAAAGCCAGATATATTTGGGAAGACTTATTATTTAATTCCTAATAGAAATGGAGGCTGGAAAAAAACTGATCCTAGACTTGATCGAGATAGGTTATCAACCGTCAATCAAAATCAATCTGGTAATGTTTTGAATGTAATTCGCATATTGAAGTACTGGAAACAAGAAAAAAGAATAAACATCGGATCGTATTTATTAGAAGCTATGATCTTGTACTACTATGCAAGTAAATCGAATGATGCATGTTCAAAGTATGTTGACTTAGAACTAGAGAATGTTTTTAACTACTTAGCAAATAGTATTCTTAATACTGTGGCTGATCCAAAAAATATTCAAACTAATATCAATGATTTCGACTACTATGATAGGTATTCATTGAGTGAAAAATTTAAAAAATTTGCTCAACTTTCGAATGAAGCTAGACAGCTCGAGAATGATCAGAAAATGGAAAAATCTATAAATAAGTGGAAAGAAGTTTTTGGAGATAATTTCCCTGATTATGGTTAAGATTAATAGTATATGAATTGAAAATGCCTAAACTACAGGCATTTTCAATATCGTATTTAACATAAAATCTCTTATGCGAAATTCAGTTGTAACCCCCAAATAGAAATGTCCGGTTTATCGATTGCTCGACCTAAGATCTCAGAACATAAGAATTTGAT
>NZ_JBIQOC010000092.1:0-17201 GCF_044130295.1 Acinetobacter uliginosus
TTTAGATGCAGAAGAAAGATTACATGTCTGTTTTACAATTAATGCAAGCATAATCAGTGTAAAACATTTTGCATGTGACTTGTTCCACTTTAGATATTTGTTTAAAATGAGATGTAACTCATTGAAATGTGTCATCATATTCGTCGTCAGAAAACAAGTATTATGCCATTATTTCAATGAGTTATCTTTTTTTTGTCGTGTACAAAGAATTTATTTATTCATATTTATCTTATTTCTTGCAATAAAAAACCCGCCTCGGCGGGTTTTACTCATGTTTAATCTCTAATTAAACATCCAGATAATCAAGGATACCTTCAGCAGCCTGACGACCTTCCCAGATTGCAGTCACCACCAGGTCAGAACCACGCACCATATCACCGCCAGCAAAGATTTTAGGATTCGACGTCTGGAACTTGAATTCTTGCTGTTCAGCGGCCACTACTCGGCCAGAACCATCCAGATTGATTTCTACATCAGTGAACCAATCTGCTGGACTGGTACGGAAACCGAAAGCAAGAAGTACCGCATCTGCAGGTAGAATTTCTTCAGAACCCGGTACAGGTTCAGGACTGCGACGGCCACGGCTATCAGGCTGACCCAATTGTGTAGTCACAAATTTAACGCCTGTCACTTTGCCGTTTTCACCAACAATTTCGATTGGCTGACGATTAAACTGGAATTCCACACCTTCTTCGCGTGCATTTTTCACTTCACGGCGAGAACCTGGCATATTTTCTTCATCACGGCGGTAAGCACAAATCACGGATTCAGCACCTTGACGGATAGAAGTACGGTTACAGTCCATCGCTGTATCCCCCCCACCCAGTACAATCACTTTTTGGCCTTCTACACTGATGTATTCAGCAGGATCTTTTTCCCAGCCTTGGCAACGGTTGACATTCGCAATCAGGAAATCCAGTGCATCATAAACACCGTCCAGATCTTCACCGGCGAAACCACCTTTCATGTACGTGTATGTACCCATACCCATAAACACGGCATCGTAGTCTGCAAGTAGCTGATCAATCGTAACATCAGTGCCTATTTCAGTATTAAGACGGAATTCAACGCCCATGCCGGTGAAAATTTCACGGCGACGTTTCATCACGTCTTTTTCCATCTTGAACTCTGGAATACCAAAAGTCAGCAAGCCGCCAATTTCAGGACGCTTGTCAAAGACAACCGGTTTAACACCGTTACGTACCAGAATGTCCGCACAGCCCAGACCCGCAGGACCCGCACCAATGATGGCAACTTTTTTGTCTGTCCACTTCACGTGTGACATGTCTGGACGCCAGCCCAAGGCAAAAGCGGTATCATTAATGTATTTTTCAGCATTACCGATGGTCACTGCACCAAAACCGTCGTTCAAGGTACAAGCCCCTTCACACAAACGGTCTTGCGGACAAACACGACCACACACTTCCGGCAGGGTATTGGTTTGATGGCACAATTCAGCTGCCTGGAAAATACGACCTTCAGCAATTAACTTTAACCAGTTTGGAATGTAGTTATGTACTGGACATTTCCATTCACAATAAGGGTTACCACAACCTAAACAGCGATGCGTCTGGTTGGCCGCAATTTCCGCTGTAAACGGTTTATAAATTTCCACAAACTCTGCTTTGCGGACAGTTAGATCTTTTTTCTCTGGCTCTTGGCGTGGGACATCCAGGAATTGAAAGTCATTGTTTAGGCGCTCTGCCATGTCTCTCTCCGTGGGTAGGTGTAGCCGGTTTATTTAGCTGCTACACCTGCCTATATATCTGCAAGTAGTGGAATTATTGTGGATCAGCTTTGGTTGTTTTCAAAAGCGTTTGCAAATTAGCAGCTTTTGGTTTTACAAGCCAGAATTTACGGCTGTAATAATCAAACTCATTGCGGATCTTGTACGCCCAAGCACTACCTGTCTCGGCAATATGTTCATCCAGAATGCGAAGCAAGAATTCTTGATGTTCTTCCATCACCTCTGTAGAAATACGGTTGAGCTCAATTAACTCATGATTGTAATGGTCAACAAAGTCGTTATCCAAATCAAGTACATAAGCAAAACCACCGGTCATACCTGCACCGAAGTTGTGACCCACTTTACCCAGTACAGTCACAATACCGCCAGTCATATATTCACAGCAGTGGTCGCCAGCACCCTCAATCACAGCAAACGCACCTGAGTTACGTACTGCGAAACGTTCACCCGCTGTACCTGCAGCAAACAGTTTACCGCCAGTCGCGCCATATAAGCAGGTGTTACCAATGATCGCTGTTTCCTGAGTCTGGAACGGTGAACCTTTAGGTGGGAAGATGGACACGCGACCGCCCGCCATACCTTTACCCACATAATCGTTGGCATCACCTTCAAGTTTAATATGTAAACCGCCAGCGTTCCATACACCTAAAGACTGACCCGCAGTACCAGTTAAATTAACTTTAACAGGATGTGCTTCCATGCTGAGGTTGCCATAGCGGCGTGCGATTTCACCAGAGATACGCGCACCGATTGAACGGTCACAGTTACCAATCGTGAAGCTATATTCACCGCTGACACCTGCTTCAATCGCTGGCAACATTTCTGCCACCATCTTCTCAGCCAGAATACCTTTGTCAAATGGTGCATTGCCTTGAACCTGGCAATATTGCGCCTTGCCTTCCGCTGCAGGATGGGATTCAAGCAATGCACTTAAGTCTAGATGAGCATGTTTTTCAGTTTCACCCGGCAACATTTCCAGCAAATCAGTACGGCCAATCAAGTCTTTCAAGCTTGCAACACCTAGCGCTGCCAGCCATTCACGGGTTTCTTCCGCAATGAAGTGGAAGAAGTTGATCAACATTTCAGGCTCACCAATGTAGTGTTCCTGACGTAAATGATCCTGCTGAGTTGCCACACCGGTCGCACAGTTATTCAGGTGACAGATACGCAGGTATTTACAACCAAGCGCGATCATTGGTGTTGAACCAAAACCGAAGCTTTCTGCACCTAAAATTGCCGCTTTTACGACATCTAGACCTGTTTTCAAACCACCATCGGTTTGTACACGGACTTTGCCACGCAGATCATTCACGCGAAGTGCTTGATGTGCCTCGCTTAGACCCAATTCCCACGGCGAACCAGCATGGTGAATTGAAGATAATGGAGAAGCTGCTGTACCGCCATCATAGCCGGAAATGGTAATGAAATCGGCATACGCTTTTGCAACACCGGCAGCAATGGTTCCTACACCCGGTTCAGATACCAGTTTCACAGACACCATCGCTTGCGGGTTGACCTGTTTCAAGTCAAAGATCAACTGTGACAAATCTTCAATCGAGTAGATGTCATGGTGCGGTGGAGGTGAAATCAGGGTTACACCCGGTACAGAGTAACGTAAACGTGCAATCAAGCCATTCACTTTACCACCCGGTAACTGACCGCCTTCACCCGGTTTTGCACCTTGCGCCACTTTAATTTGCAATACTTCTGCAGAAGTCAGATAAGCAGGTGTTACACCAAAACGGCCTGAAGCAATCTGTTTGATTTTCGAGTTACGGATGGTGCCATAACGCGCTGGATCTTCACCGCCCTCACCAGAGTTGGAACGACCACCAATGGTATTCATGGCAATCGCAATCGCTTCGTGCGCTTCAGGAGACAAGGCACCCAAAGACATCCCGGCAGAGTCGAAACGCGGCAGAATATCTTCTACAGATTCCACTTGATCAAGTGGAATTGAATTATCAGTTTTAAGTTTCAACAAGTCGCGAATGGTTGCAACCGGACGGTTGTTCACCAATTCAGCATATTCTTTAAAATCAGCATATTCACCTGAACGAACCGATTTATGCAAAGCATTGATCACATCCGGGTTAAAGGCGTGATATTCCTTGTCGAATACGAATTTCAGCATACCCCCCTGATCAATTGGCTTACGCGATTTCCACGCAGTATCAGCCAGTTTTTTCAAGTCATTTTCAAGGTCGGCAAAGGTTGCACCCTTAATACGGCTTGGTACACCTGTGAAGCATTTATTGACCACTTCTTCAGATAAACCAACGGCTTCAAATAACTGGCCACCACGGTAAGAGGCAACAGTCGAAATACCCATTTTAGACAGGACTTTCAACAAGCCTTTCTCAATCCCTTTACGGAAGTTCGCCTGTGCATGAATCGGGTCACCCAACAATTCACCTTTGGCAATCAGGTCATTGATGACGTCATAAGCCAGGTAAGGGTAGATTGCAGTTGCACCAAAGCCCAAGATGACTGCAAATTGATGTGGATCACGCGCCAGACCGGTTTCAACGATAATGTTGGCATCGGTACGCAGGCCGACATTGATCAGGTGGTGATGCACAGCACCTGTTGCCATGAGCGCATTGGCTGGCAAGAAACCTTGACGGATTTTCTTGTCTGAAAGCACCAATAAAGTTTTACCGTCACGAATGGCTTGAGCAGCCTCTTCACAAATACGCGTGATAGCAGCTTCCAAACCTTCAGTTTCTGCATAGTTCAAATCAATGTCAGCAATTTCATAACCTGGACGCCCAAGAGTACGAATTTGATGCATTTTGGAATTTGACAGCACAGGACTTGAGACAATCAGACGATCAGCATGCTCAGGGCTTTGCTCAAATACATTTTGTTCACGACCAAAACAGGTCTCCAGCGACATCACAATCGATTCACGCAGTGGATCGATTGGCGGGTTGGTCACCTGTGCAAATTGCTGACGGAAGTAATCTGATACATGGCGCACCTGGCGAGATAACACCGCCATTGGCGTATCATCACCCATTGAACCCACAGCTTCCTGACCGCTTTCTGCGATTGGACGAAGCAACTGGTCACGCTCTTCAAACGTCACCAGGAACATTTTTTGTGAGGCTTTTAGCTCGTCGCCTTTTAAGCCTTGATCACATAAATATTCTTCAAGTTCTGGGCTACCTTGTACACGTACAGAATTTTCACGCAACCATTCACGGTAAGGACGCATTTTTTTCAAATGATTGCTGACATCTTTGGTATCCAGCAATTTGCCAGTGAAGGTATCAATCACCAAAATCTGGCCCGGTCCTACACGACCTTTAGAAATCACATCTTCAGGTTCATAGCCCCACACACCAATTTCTGATGCAAGGGTAATGTAACCATTTTTAGTAATGACCCAACGTGCCGGACGTAAACCATTACGATCCAGCATACAGATGGCATGACGACCATCCTGGATAACCAAGCCAGCGGGACCATCCCAGGCTTCCATATGCTTAGAGTTGAATTCATAGAATGCACGCAGGTCAGCATCTAAAGTTTCAACATTTTGCCAAGCTGGTGGAACCAGCATACGCAGTGCACGGAACAAGTCCATACCACCACCGACAAGAATCTCAAGCATGTTATCCAGGCTTGAAGAGTCTGAACCGGTACGGTTCACAATCGGGTTAAGGTCGGTTAAACCTGGCAATAACGGGTTTTCGAATTTTGGTGTACGTGCCATAGCCCAGTTACGGTTTGCGGTAATGGTGTTGATTTCACCATTATGCGCAAGATAACGGAACGGCTGTGCCAAAGGCCAACGCGGTAATGTGTTGGTCGAGAAGCGTTGATGGAATACTACAATATGGGATTCCAGACGTTCATCTGCTAAATCAGTGTAAAAATCAGCAATCGCTTCAGGCATCATCAAGCCTTTATAGCTAATCACTGTAGAACACAAAGTCGTCACGTAGAATGATGGATCATTGCTTAACTGCTGTTCTGCACGACGGCGTGCCAGGAACAATTTACGGTTAAACTCAACTTCAGTCACACCCATCGGGCAATTGACAATAATCTGTTCGAATGCAGGTAAAGACTGCATTGCAATTTCACCAAGCGCATCATTATTGGTTGGGATAACACGCCAGGCTAAAACTGTAAGGCCTTCAGATTCAATCTCTTTAGCCAGTACTTGTTTAGAATGTGCAGCAATCGCCGGATCTAGATTTAAAAATACCGTACCGACAGCAAAAATTTCACTTAGAGTGATATCACTGAGTTTTTTGGCTTCTTCACGGAAGAATTTTTTCGGCATTGCCAAAAGCAGGCCACAACCATCCCCTGTCTTACCATCTGCGGCAATACCACCACGGTGTGTCATGCAGCTAAGGCTGTGCATAGCGGTTTTAACGAGATCATGGCTTGCATCACCCTGCATATGGGCGATTAAACCGAAACCACAGTTATCTTTAAACTCATCCGGTTGGTATAAACCTTGAGCGGGAGCTACAGTATTAGGCGATGGCATGTGCATAGCGTACCCTTCTTTCAACATGGCCCATAAAACGGGCATCTAACAATCAAATAACTTCTTTGCGATTTAGTCCAATTCACTCACATCAAGATCAATGTTGAGCAAAACTTCTTCATCCTGTCTAAGATAGTCTGATTTTGATCTTTGTACATGGATGAATTGCAAAAAATGTTTTGCTTCGTTTACGCACTCTTTTAAAGCAGGTAAATTTGACAATTTCGCACACTCATTGAATCTTTTCGCGCCAAAACAGGGACATTAACTCAATTCATGCACCAATAAAGCAAAAAATATGCCAATTTAAAAATTAGAGTGCTAAATGTTTTAAATATAGAAATATTAAAATTTCATTAACTTTAGATTAATTTTCAAGAAACATATTTCGCACCATATTTGTGCATATAAATAATTTTATAACTCAAATTGCTCTATTTTAGAACTATATTTTTAATTAAATGGGTCATTAATTTCTTTTTCCGGAATCTTGTTTCCGCCTTGTTTCGGTGCAATATCCGCACCTGAATGTGACTGCTGGATATCTACCACATTACCCTGTTCATCACGCCGGGTTACGGTGGTGGTCGTGGTTGCATTTTTAGGATCAGTCTCAGCTGCAGCCGGCTTAGGCTTCGGCAAAACCAGCAAACTTTCATCCACTTTTGGCAAAGGGACTGATTTGAGATTGACTGCATACAACTTATGATTGCTGCCCATTTCATCTGCGCCCATGTCATTGACTAAAGAAACATAATTTTCAATATCCTGTACTTTGGGCTGAACAGTCTTGGGAAATTGTAGCGCTAATTGTTCTAATACATGTTGAGCTTCATCTTTATTTCGATAAATACCATAAAGAAGTACATATTGTTCAATCTGGTTCTCACCACTCAAACGAATATAAAAAAAGTTGTTGCGATTCGCCTGTTTTTTCAGAAAGCTTCGAATTACATCATCTTTAGTGACCCGAAACAATTCGATGGTACTTGCATTTTTATTCTCATTAATAAATTTGCTGCCACGAAATTCTGGCTCATAACTTCCTGTAGTCACCACACGTGTAGTCATTTGCAAAGGGCGCACCTCTTCCTGAAGCGCACCCAGCAGGCTGGTCGCAGCAACCTTTTCCGGCTGAATTTGCAGTTCAGATTCAGTTTCAGCAGACTTTTCTACCTCAACCAAAGCCTCACTGTCGGTAATCGCCCAAAAGATCAGTGCTGCAAACAGGCACACCATCCCACACACCAGCCAGATATAGTTTTGAATACGTTGCCATTGTGTCCGGAAGGTTGCCATGATTTATGCCTTTTCTTGATTCGCTAAAATCGCCTGTTTCATCAATTCCACATCAAATTCTTTGCTGATCACAGCCTGCCCGAGCGATTTCATCAGGACCAGACGTAATTGTCCATTCAGCACTTTTTTATCATGTGCCATATAGCCAAGAAATTCATCCAGTGGAATAGCTGGGCATTTTACTGGCAAATGTGCACGTTGAATGATTTTTTTTGTACGTTCCAGATCTTCCAGTGAAATCCAGCCCATACGCTGTGACAAATCAGCCGCCATCACCATACCAGTAGCCACAGCTTCGCCATGCAGCCAAACCCCATAACCCAGGTAAGATTCAATTGCATGACCAAAAGTATGACCTAAATTCAGTAAGGCACGTTCACCCTGTTCTTTTTCATCATTCGCCACAATGCGTGCTTTATGGGCACAGGAACGATAAACAGCTTCGGCCAGTAATTGCGCATCGCGCTCGATCAGACCATCCATATTTTGTTCAAGCCAGACCAGGAAATCACGGTCTCCCAGCAAGGCATATTTAATTACTTCTGCCAGACCCGCAGATAATTCACGGTCGGGTAAGGTCGACAGCTGCGACATATCAGCAAGTACAACCTGAGGTTGCTGAAAAGCCCCGATCATGTTTTTACCGAGTGGATGATTGATCCCTGTTTTCCCACCGACACTGGAATCAACTTGCGACAGCAGAGTTGTCGGCACCTGAATAAAATAAACGCCGCGCTGGAAACAAGCTGATGCAAAGCCTGCCATATCCCCAATCACACCACCGCCCAGAGCAAGCACGGTGGCATCACGGTTAAAACCCGCTTCCAACAAGGCATCAAAAATCAGGTTCAGGTGTTCAATATTTTTATATTGCTCACCATCAGGCAAAATACATGTTGCGACTGTTTTTCCCAAATGCTCGATTGCAGTCACATAATGTTCCAGATACAAAGGTGCAACAGTGGTATTGGTGACCAGCATGACCTGTTTTCCGCGAATATACGGCTCAAGCAATGATTGAGGATCCAAATCACTGCCAATAAAGATAGGATAACGGCGATCACCGAGTTCAACATGTAAAGTTTGCATGAAATTAAAACCGTTAATTAGACTAGCTTTGTTTCTTTAGAAACAATCATTTGTAGGATCTTTTGCGCTAAATCTCGAGCAGCGCCCTGATTTGTTTCAATAATATAATCTGCAATTTCACGATATAAAGGATCACGAACTGCTAATAAATCACGTAACTTTTGTTCAGGATTTTCAACTTGCAGTAAAGGACGGTTTTTATCCCGGTAAGTGCGCTGTAACTGGATTTCGACAGGAGTATAGAGGTAAACAACAATTCCGCGTTGTTTTAAAAATTCGCGATTAAGTGGCTGGGTTACTGCTCCGCCACCTGTTGCAACAACCAAGTGTGAACGGGCTGTGAGTTCATCAATCACCATTGTTTCACGGTTACGAAATCCCTTTTCACCTTCTTTTTCAAAGATCCAAGGGATTGTCGCACCTGTTTTACGCTCAATTTCCTGATCACTATCAAGAAACTCTCGTCCCAACAGTTCCGCTAAATGACGACCAACAGTTGTTTTCCCAGCCCCCATTGGCCCTACCAAATAGACATTTGGTAGGGTTTCAAACTCATTGCTTGGCAAGGAGTCACCTATTTATTTTGCTAAATTTAAAATATATTAATGATTTCTTGAAACACTGTCATTAACAATTCGTGGTGTAACAAAAATCAAGAGCTCTCGCTTGTTATCCGACTTCACATCTTTACGAAATAAACGGCCTACGTAAGGAATATCACCCAAGAATGGTACTTTGGTTTGAGCATTACGTGTCTCTTGTTCAAAAATACCACCAAGTACCACAGTTTCTCCATTATCAACCAAGACATTGGTATTGATTTGATTTTTATTAATCGTCAATTGACCGGTAGGTGTTGGGTTTCCTGGAGTATCGCTAGTAATGTTGAGTAGCATTTGAACTTTACCGTCAGGTGTAATACTTGGTGTTACATCCAAGCTCAGTACAGCATCAATAAATTCAGTGGTTGAAACTGCATTTGCACCACCACCTTCCGATGATTGATATGGAATCTGTGTACCAGATGAAACTTTAGCCATCTGTTTGTCTGCAGTTAGGACTTTAGGTGTGGAAATCACTTCCCCATAACCATCTGCTTGTAAGGCTGAGAGCTCCAAATCCAGCATAAAATCAGACAAACTGATTAAACCGAAAGCAATACGACTCGCACCTTGACTGGTGACACCTAAATCCACATTTAAGTTCTGTGGACGTTGAATCGTATATTTACCCTCATCATCCGGTGTTTTTAAATCCCATAAGGTTGTATCACTACCGCCAACCAACAAATCATTGTTTTGATTAATACCTTGCGACAATATACCCCACTTCACGCCCATTTCTTTACTAAACTCTGTGGAAGCACGAACAATACGCGCTTCAACCATCACTTGCTTGACTGGAATATCGAGCAAATCAACCATTTTTCGGATTTTATCAATATGTTGAGCCGTATCATTAACAATTAGGGTATTAGTACGTACATCAGCTGAAACTGAACCACGTGAACTTAATAAACTTTCACTAGAATTATTATTATTGTCACTAGCAGAATTACTATTATTCGATGATTTTGTTTGGGTAATCAACTTTTCAATATCAGCAACCTTTGCATAGCTGAGTTGCATATACTCGGTCTGTATTGGTGCCAATTTCACACTTTGCGCAAGTGCTTTGGCTTCTTCCTCTTCAGCCTTAATCAATTCCGATACTGGCGCAATCCAGATGACATTTCCGTTACGGCGCTTATCCAGATTTTTGGTTTTTAAAATAATATCTAAGGCCTGATCCCATGGTACATCTTTTAAACGCAGGGTAATATTGCCTTGTACACTATCCGCAGCCACCATATTGATGCCAGTGAAATCTGCCAGCAATTGCAGTACACGACGTACTTCAATATCCTGAAAATCTAAAGAAATCTTTTTCCCTGTATAAGCATTTGCGGCTTTAGGTTTAAGCGGATTCTTATCTTCAGGACGTTTTAAGCTGATAGTCAGTTTGTTATCCGTCTGATAAGCCATATATTCATAACTGCCAGAAGTTTGAATGGTAATCACGCCATTGCCACCATTATTGGTAGCATCGACCGTAGATACTGGAGTTGCGAAATCATTGACATTTAAACGACGTGCCAAGTGCGTTGGAACTTTATTACCTAGAGTTCGCACCACCACTTTACTGCCCTGTTGTTGTACATCTACCGGAGTATTGCTCCCCAATAAATCCACAACGATTTGACCTTCCCCCTGACTGCCGCGCTGGAAACCAATATTGGAAATACCTTGCGCAGCTTTTTGGGTAACAACTGGCTGAGAGGTAAATGCATTCGCAGCTGCAGAATTAATTTTTAAAATAAAAGTATTGCCTTCGACACGCGTGGTAAAGGCACCCGCTTCAGCCAAATTCACGGTTAAACGTGAACGTTGGGCATCAGAACTCACATCGATGGAAGTGGCTTCTTTCGTTGCAACGGGAATACTATTTTGTTTTAAATTTTGTTGGGCTTTATCAAAATCAAGAATTAGACGTGAAGGCTTCTCTAGTTGGTAAGCCTGAGGTTGTGGCGGCAAACCGTTAAACATCACACGAATTTCTGTACCTTGACCTGCAATCTGCATCGGTACAATATTGGTCATACTCACCTGTGCATTTGCAACCTGCATGATCGCGATCGCAACGGCACCCATAGAAAATTGACGAAACAAATGGTTCATTGTATTGCCATCCCCAAATATAAAATCTTTAAACCTATTATTCATTTTTATTCCTTTTAAACTTAAGGCGCCGGTCCAATTAATACTAGACTTCTTGGACGCTCCACGTATCCTTCTCGTCCATCTGGAACAATTTCCACGAGATCAATCTGTGTAGGCGTGATATTGACCACACGACCATGATTCATGCCCATATAACTGCCGCGCTGTATCCGCTCAATTTCACCATCAGGGGTTTGAATTAATGCCAATATCTGTCCAGACTGGCTACGTATACTTCCCTTCATATTCAAGGATTCAATTGCATAGCTTTCTAAAGGTTGCAGTTGACGCGATAGATTAGGATAGACACGTTTTCCTGACATAATTTTTAATTCAGCAGCCAGTGAGCTCGGTAAAAAAGGACTTTTAAGCTGGTGTGCAGCATAATCGAATGTCGGTACAGGTGGAAAAACCGGTGCAGGTTCAATCGGCAATGGCGGCTGATTGCGAATATTGGCCATTTGTTCATTCACAGCATCAATACGTGAATCACAGCCCACCAACAATAAACCCAACATCAAGCTTAGAGAGAATTTTTGCATTTTCATTACTGTGCTCCTCCAGCCGTAGCAGTTGAATTTGCATTCGCAGCTTGCGTTTCTGTCGCTTGAGCATCAGCAGCACCGATATAACGATATGTTTTTGCTTTAACGTTATAATTCACTTGGGGAATATCAGATTTTTTCTCTTTATTTTCCGAGGCGGTAATCTCAAAATCATGTAAAGTCACAATACGTGGCAGTGCAGCAATCCCACTTACAAAAGAACCAAAAGCGTGATAATCACCGGTTGCCTCAATCGCAATTGGCTGTTCAATAAAGAACTCTTGTTTTATTTCATTTTCTAAACGGATATTTTTAAATTTCAAACCAGAATTCACACCAGTCACGTTGATATCTTCAACCAGTCCTGGAATTTCAGTTTCTTTAGGCAATTGTTCCAATTGCTGATTAAAATTCGCTTCCATTTCCTGTAACTGTGCTTGCAACAACTGCAAATTGCGAAGTTTAGAATCTTTTTCACGAAACTCGTTAAGCAGGTTTTGCTCTTGAGCAGCAGCATTCGAAATATTATCCAATTTACTTTTAATTGTTAAAAAATACCCGAGAAAGGCAATCATGACAACAATCAAAATCCAACAGGTGATTTTGACGGATAAGGGCCAACTACCATAATTATTTGGATCTAAGGTATTGAACTGCTGAAGAAACTTATCCAGCGTCATTTTCTTTTTACGCACCACAACTTCATTTGGATTTAATTCATCAAATTCATCGAGACTCATTCGGTCGCCTCCACGGTTGAATTAGCTGTATTGGATGGTGCTTGTTGTTGTGCTTCTGGTGCAGCAGGTTGGGCGATTTCATCTAAGTCAGCAGTCACCACAAATGAACCATAGCCCTCTTCAACACGTGGAATCACAGAACTTGGCGCTTTATCTTTTTGTTCTTCAACTGCTAAAAAAGAATTCATGAAAGCGTTGCGATACCAAGCTGATGCTTCTAAATTACGCAAAAATTCTGCAACGGTATTTGGACTTTCAGCTCTGCCTTCAATGGTGAATTTATCGCCTGTACGCACAAATTTGGTAATGTACAAATTAGCTGGCGTAACACGAACCAGCTCATCTATCAGACGTACTGCAATCGGACGTTGCCCTTGCAAGCCTTGAATCAGTTTCATACGCTCAATAATAGCATTACGCTGCGCTTCCAAACCTTCCAGAGATTTTAATTGCACATCAAGATTTTGATTGGTGCTGGTAATCAGCTGATTGGCCTGTTCCTGGTCTTCAAGTTTATGGTCATAATAAAACCATGAGGATGTAACCGCCAAAGCGCCAACGAATGCCGCCCCAATACAAATTGCTATAAATTCTTTTTTCCGTTTCTCTCTCAGCTCATCACGCCAAGGGAGCAAGTTAATTCTTGCCATTAATCAAAACTCCTCAATGCCAGACCACATGCCACCATGAGCGAGGAAGCATCATTCTCTATTTTTTTAATATCGATTTGTGGAGAAAACCCCATTTGCAAAAATGGGTTGGCAATTGTGACGCGATAACCCAGTTTTTGTTGTAGTAATTTCGCGAGTCCTGGAATATTCGCATTCCCCCCCGCCAATAAAATGTGGTCAATCTCATTGAACTGTGAAGACGAGAAGAAGAACTGCAGTGATCTTGCTGCTTGCTGAACTACAGCTTCCAAGAATGGCTCTAAGACTTCAACATCATAGTCATCGGGCAATGAACGGGTTTTCTTGGCACGGCCCGCTTCTTCAAAAGACAGACCATAACGATTTTGAATTTCTTGAGTCAGCTGTTTACCACCAAACACCTGTTCTCTGGTATAAATCACTTTATTATTTTGCATGACAGATAAGGTCGTCATGGTATGACCAATATCTAAAATACCCACCGTATTCACACCTATTGGTAAAGTATCGGAAAATACTTTATAGGCATTTTCTAGCGCAAAACTTTCAACATCGGCAATTTTTGGTGTCAGGTTAGCCAGTTCCAGCACTTCAGCACGTGCTTCTACATTTTCAAGACGCGTTGCAACTAAAAGCACATTTACCCGATTCGGATTGGCTAAACGATCCGGCAATACTTCAAAATCCAGACTGGCTTCGTCCAGAGGAAAGGGAATATATTGCTCGGCATCCATACGAATCTGGACTTCACGTTCGTCATCCGTCATATCCGCATCCATTTCAATGGTTTTGGTAATGACCAGTGAAGTTGGGACTGCGAGCGCTGCAGCTGTACATTGAGTATTGGCAAGATTGAGTGCTCGCTCTAGCGCATCACCCACTGCTTCTGGATTTAAAATATTTTTTTCAACAACACTACCTTCAGGCAAAGGAATCAGCGCATAGCTTTCTACCCAATACCTGTTACCGCTCTTAACAGAAAGTTCTAACAATTTAACAGAAGTAGAACTAATATCTACTCCTATTAATCCCTTATTCGGCTTACGATATAACCTGAGCACAATATAATTCCTATTATTTTTTTATCCCCAATAAAAGTAACTTACTAATCAGTGATGGTCTATAATTTTATACAGATACAATAACTCATCTAACAATCTGTATGTGTAAAGGCTATACTGACCGCCAATTAGTTTGCCATTAGCTCTTATTAAAACTTACTTGTTATGAAAAAGCTATCTTGTTCGGGCCATGTTCATCCATTTTTTTTGATCATAATTATAGTCTTGGTCTCAATTCCGATGGGATTTTATGGTATGTATCTCTATATTGCCCCATCCCTGCCTAAAATGACCACCTTAAAAAAGGCGCCATTATTAAAACCTTTACAAGTATATAGTGCAGATAATGAGCTGATTGCCGAGTATGGCGGAAAGTTATCTGTCCCGGTGGAATACAAACAGATTCCCAAACCTTTTATCTCTGCTTTTCTTGCTGCAGAAGATTCATCGTTTTTTGAACATAGCGGCATCAGTTTTAAAGGTTTAGGTCGTGCGGTGAGTGAAACCATCACCGGTTCCAATGTGCAAACTGGTGGTTCCACCATTACCATGCAAGTGGCAAAAAACTATTATTTAACCCCTGAACGTACATTAAAACGCAAACTGACTGAAATTTTTCTGGCACGCAAAATTGAACAGAACCTGACCAAAGAAGAAATTCTTACCTTATACGTAAATAAAATCTTCTTGGGTAAAAATGCCTACGGGATTGCTGCGGCTGCAAAAATTTACTACAACAAAAATCTGGATCAGCTCAGTATTGCTCAAATGGCCATGATTGCCGGCCTACCCAAAGCACCCTCAAAATACAATCCTGTCGTCAATCCTACCCGCGCCTTGGAACGCCGCAACTGGATTCTGGGTCGTATGCTGCAGTTGGGTTATATCAATCAAACTCAGTATAAACAGGCCATTGCTGAACCGGTTAACCTCGATATGCCAGAACGTGGCATCAATAACAAATATCCCTATGTCGGTGAAATGGTCCGTTCAGAATTGGTGGAAAAGTTTGGTGAACAAGCAATTGATTCTGGCTATAAAGTTTATACCACGATCAATAGCCAACGTCAGGCCTTCGCAGAACAGTCTGTACAGGAAGGTCTCGAAGCCTATGACCGCCGACACGGCTGGAGAGGTGCCGAGGCACATGACAAACCACTGAGCGATTTCATCCCTTATGCAAATACCTATCCTGCCAAGGTGGTTAAAGTCGAGAAAAACTCTTTTGAAGCTTTGATGCAAGATGGCTCTACCGTGGCTGTGCCCTGGTCAGGCATGTCTTGGGCTGCTCCCTATCGAAATGCCAATAGCATTGGTCCTGCTCCGCGTACAGCTGCACAAATCGTGAAAATAAACGATATTATCCGCTTACGCCCGAATGACAATAAAACCTCTTGGGCACTGGTACAGATTCCTAAAGCACAAGGCCAGCTGATTGCATTAAACCCGAACAATGGTGCAATTGAAGCAATTGTTGGTGGATACAATTTTTATCAGTCCAAATTCAACCGTGCCTTACAGGGCTGGCGTCAACCAGGTTCGACCATTAAACCCTTTGTTTATGCATTGGCACTTGAACGTGGCATGACCCCCTATAGCATGGTCAATGACAGTCCGATCACCATTGGCAAATGGTCACCAAAAAATTCCGATGGTCGTTATCTTGGCATGATTCCATTACGTCGTGCCTTGTATTTATCGCGAAATACGGTATCGGTTCGCCTGCTGCAAACGGTGGGCATCGAGCGTACCCGACAATTACTGATGGATTTTGGTTTGCATGAAAATCAGATCCCGCGAAATTACACGATTGCCTTAGGTACACCACAAGTTCTTCCTATTCAAATGGCCACAGGCTATGCCACTTTCGCCAATGGCGGTTACCGCATTCAGCCACATTTTATTGACCGTATTGAAGACGCGTATGGCAAAGTGATTTATCAAAGCAATCCGGAATATGCTTGTATTTCCTGCATCAATCAAAATGATGAAGAAACTGCATCCGCAGAACCTGTGACCCCTGATGATGAAGTGATTAATGTCACCAATCAGACGCTGCCAGAAGAAAAACAGCTGGCCCAACTTGAGCTGGATGAAACGAAGAGCCAGTACCGTCAGGCACAGCGTAT
This sequence comes from Acinetobacter uliginosus, assembly GCF_044130295.1. Taxonomy (NCBI): domain Bacteria; kingdom Pseudomonadati; phylum Pseudomonadota; class Gammaproteobacteria; order Moraxellales; family Moraxellaceae; genus Acinetobacter; species Acinetobacter uliginosus. Next base: position 16,530 of record NZ_JBIQOC010000092.1, read on the forward strand.
CTTGAAATCAAGCTCGGCATATGACATGGCCAATATTCTGCGTGATGTGATTCAGCATGGTACCGGACGTGCCGCACTCAGAATTGGCCGTGATGATATTGGCGGTAAAACAGGAACCACCAATGATGCCAAAGATGCCTGGTTTGCAGGGTTTAATGGTAAACTGGTGACTGTAGCATGGGTTGGTTTTGACCAACCAAGTACACTAGGTCGTCGTGAATACGGTGGTGTTGCTGCCTTGCCAATCTGGACCAACTTTATGGGCAATGCCTTAAAAGGTACACCAACAGCTTGGGTACATTTTGACAAAAATGCCAAAGCACCAGCCAATCGTAACCAGACAATTACTATAGGTGAACCCGTCCAGACAGATCGCTCCTCTCCACCTTTGGCTCGTCCGTTGTACCGTCCGGCACCTGCTGCCCCAGTGCGGGCACCGGAAAGCGACTTTGACGACTTGCCGGAAAAAGAAATTCTCGTTCCAGATATGCAAAAACAAAACAGCAAACCAGATGCTCTGGATAATCTGATTGATGTATTTCATTGACATCTTCCCCTAGCTAAAGTCATAGGTATCTACACATCTTTAGGTACCTAATGCAATTGTTGCGATTTCATTCAGTTCATCTATTGAATATTCCGAGAGCAGTTGAAGAGTGTTCAGTAAAATCG
>NZ_JBIQOC010000093.1:0-15986 GCF_044130295.1 Acinetobacter uliginosus
AAAAGCTGCCGACACACAAAGTGACCCAAATTGAAGAATTGCTGCCGCACTGCTGGAAACCTGAATCGAATTAAAAATTGGTATGGGATTCAGCGGACGCTTACCATCTTTGTGCGACAAAACCCTTTCAAACTAGCTGTGTATTAGATTATATTTTCTTTCTTAAATATTTACTTAAGTATTTAAAGAACAAAGGCAATGTGGATGTTTTTATAGCTTGAATAAGTAAAGGATAAATTTTTTCTCCCTTTAAAAATGCATATTGAAGATCCATTTCCATTAATTTTTGGTTAATCTTGCGGATTGCAATTTTCTGCAACTTATTATCTTTAATGAATTTTGAGTCGAGCAAACGTTGCCGTAAGACAGGTTTCATAAATTTCATAGACTTTTCAAATCGTTGAACTTTACTTTGAGTACCGCTTTGTTCAATATTAGATATACCAATATCAATTCGATAATCGACCAGAGGTTCATCAATATATAATAACCCATTTAGAATAGCACTACGATAAGCTAACACAAGATCCTCATATGCCCCTGGTTCTGTAATTTCTCCAAATATGGAAAATAAAGATTTATGCCAAGTATGAGATGCACCAATAATTAGAGCCCCACTTAATGCACAATCTAGGACAGAATGACCTGATAGTTCTATCGGTGGAGTCCAAGAACCAATTAGTTCTCCAGCGGGGGTCATTTTATTAACAGAAGAGTAAATAGAGGTTGGCTGTTGTTCTGCTAACCGATATGCTTTTATTGTCTCAGTAACACGATTTGCATGAGAGATATCATCACCGGCAGCAATCACAAGAAGTTCTGTATCAACTAAGTTATTAACAAGATTAATATGTGTGATTAATCCTTGATTCACAGTGTTTTTATTGAAAAAAACTTCATGACTTCCATTATAGGTTGCTAAAATTTCTTCAATAATATGAACTGTTTTATCTTTTGAACAATCATCTGAAATAATAATTTTCAAAGGACTATAATCTTGACTTAAAGCGGATAATACAGCTTCTTTTATATACTTTTCTTGATTATAACAAACAAGTACCATTGTGACAGATGGGGCTGGACGCTTATATTCAACATTCGTCATTTAAAAAAACTCGTAATTTTTTCACAAACAAACACTGCTTCATCTTCAGTTAAGCACGGTGAAATTGGTAAACTTAAAACTTCATTGTGTATTTTTTCAGATAGAGGGAGTCTTAAATTATTCCATTCAGCATAAGCATGTTGTTGATGGGCTGGAATAGGATAATGAATTAATGTTTGAATATCATGTTGACTTAAAAAATGATGTAGTTTTTCACGCTGTTCAGAACGAATAACATATAAATGCCAAACATGAATTAAGTTATTAGGAATATTTTCAATTGTAGGTAATATAAGACCATTAAGACTTTGCAAGTTTTTTTGATATATTTGAGCAATGTTACGTCTTGAATTGATCGTATGATCGAGATGTTTTAATTTCACATTCAAACATGCAGCCTGAATTTCATCTAAGCGACTATTTACACCTTTATATTTATTCACATATTTCTCATGTGAACCATAATTTCTCAATGCTTTCAAAACTTCTGCAAGTTGGTCATCATTTGTGGTAATTGCACCACCATCACCAAGAGCACCTAAGTTTTTTCCTGGATAAAAACTAAAACCTGAAGCATCACCCCAGTTCCCAGCTCGTTTACCTTCAATTTCAGCACCATGAGCTTGAGCTGAATCTTCTAAAACTAAAAGACTATGCTGTCTAGCAAATTGAGTGATACTTGGCATGTCTGCCAATCGACCGTATAAATGAACAGCGAGTATAACTTTGGTTTTAGGAGTGATTTTTTCTTCTATTAACTTAGGATCTAAATTATAGGTATTAATATCAGGTTCGACTAAAACAGGCTTTAGATTGTTTGCAGAAATTGCCAAAATACTTGCAATATATGTATTTGCAGGAACAATGATTTCATCACCATCATTTAGCTTTCCGAGTTCTTTCCATGCACGAAGAACTAAAGTTAAAGCATCTAAGCCATTTGCAACACCTATAGCATGCTTAGTACCACAATATTCAGCAAAATTTTTTTCAAATTGACTTAATTCATTGCCATTAATGTACCAACCCGAATCAATTACACGTGTACAAGCTGTGATTAGTTCTTCACGATACTGAGCATTAATTTTTTTTAAATCTAGAAAATTAATCACGTTGAACTTGTCCTATAACTTTTGCAGGATTACCAGCAACAATTGAAAATGGAGGTATATCTTTTGTCACTACTGCCCCAGCTCCAACCAAACTATATTGACCAATTTTCAAATTTGGTAAAATTGTGGCATTAGCACCAATAGATGCACCTTTTTCTATTAAAGTTGATAAAAATTGATCAGGATAATGTTTGGATTTTGGTTTTTTATCATTAGTAAAAGTAGCATTAGGACCAATAAATACATCATCTTCTATGTATATCCCATCCCACAGAAAAACCCCAGATTTAATAGTTACATTATTACCAACCACAACATCATTCTCTATTAATGTATGAGCACAAATATTACAGTTTTCTCCAATCGTTGCTTGTTCTAAAATAACCGAAAATTGCCATACACGTGTATTTTTACCAATCTTTTTAGTTTTTACATCACTTAATGGATGAATAAAAACACTCATTCTTTGTCCTTTAAAATATTTAAAAATTCATCATAATCACGGATATAATCAGACTCATCATAAAAATTATCTGCTAAAACCATCAAGACACAATCTTCAGAAAAATCTGACATTTCTCGCCATATGCAAGACTCTATCAGTAACCCTTGCGCAGCGTTATCTAATAAGAAAGACACTTTTTCTTTCCCATCATCTAAAAGAAAACGGCAAGATCCTTTTACTGCTATAGCGACTTGCTTTAGTTCTTTATGTGCATGAAAGCCACGTGTTACACCTTCTTTTGTATTAAAAATGTAATATACCCGTTTGATATGAAAAGGAATATTTTTATCTTGCTCTAAAGATATTAGTGATCCACGATCATCACCATGTGTTTGTAATGGGATTAATTTAATTTGCATAGCAGACCTAGTGATGTATTCCTTTTAATATATATTGAATTACTAATTAATATTATAACCGGAATCCTGCTTAAGCTAACGATTCGATTACTCGAATGATAGACTTATTTTGATGACATAATTAGCAAGCGCATAAAGACTCATCAATTACTAACAAGCACTTCTATTAATCGTTACTAAATTACATTTACCCTTTAATAGACTGAATAAAACCTCTATTTCATGATGCTATTTAAGTGATATTTATTAACCGTTGAAAATTAAACAGGCTTCATATTCTTTCAATAGTATATAATTAAGAAAATGCCTTGTTTTTTACTCTACTCTTTTAATACTGGCTAATATGGCTATGGGCTGTATAGAGCTTCTCTTTTAAGCCTTTGACCAGAACTGTTCAACTATTTTAAGATTGCTATATCTCCTGTTGATAAAGCTGCAATCAGAATATCTGTCAAAGGATTCATAATAGGATGGATCTTATAACTAAAGAGCCTTCCCATTAAACTTTTAGCACATATAGTAATCTCTAATATGTCAGATATTCAAACTTTTCCAAGTAGATGCAAGCTGATCTTTCTCACTCACCAATACTTTATCAACCTGATTTAAAGGCCAATCGATTGCGAGTGTCGGATCATTCCAAAGAATAGCACCCTCACTTTCTTTATTATAATAATTGGTAGTTTTATACAAGAACTGGGTATTATCCTCTAATGCAATAAAGCCATGGGCAAATCCTTCCGGAATCCAGAACATGGTTTTATTCTCAGCGCTAAGTTCTACACCGACCCATTCACCATAAGTTTTAGATTCAGGGCGAATATCCACAGCCACATCCCATACCCGGCCTTGCACAACTCGAACCAATTTGCCCTGAGCATATGGAGTTTTTTGGAAGTGTAAACCGCGTAGTACTCCCTTTTGCGACAGGGAGTGATTATCCTGAACAAATGTTGGTACGGGTAAATTTAACTCTTCAAGCGCTTGAGCAAAACGTTGATGATTAAAACTTTCCATAAACCAGCCACGATCATCACCAAACACTTGTGGATGTATAATCAGCAAGCCTTCAATTTTGGTTTGTTCAATTTTCATTGTACTTCATCCGCAATCTTATACAGATATTGACCGTATTCTGTTTTCTTTAAAGCACTAGCGCTGTCTAGTAATTGAGTTTTACTAATCCAACCTTGGTTAAAACCAATCTCTTCAAGACAAGCTACTTTCAACGATTGACGTTTTTCAATGGTATAAACAAACTGGCCTGCTTCAAGCAAAGATTCATGCGTACCTGTATCCAACCAGGCAAAGCCACGACCAAGTAGTTCGACGTTGAGTGAACCATCTTTCAAGTAAGCATTATTAATGTCGGTAATTTCAAGTTCGCCACGAGCTGAAGGTTTAACCTGCTTGGCAAATTCAACGACACGATTGTCATAGAAATATAAACCTGTAACCGCATAAGGAGATTTTGGCTGTATAGGTTTTTCTTCAATACTGAGTACCTTACCAGTTTTGTCAAATTCAACCACACCAAAACGCTCAGGATCTGTAACATGATAGCCAAAGACTGTGGCTCCATGCTCACGTGCATTCGCGGCCTCAAGTTGCTCACTGAAGTGTTGACCGTAGTAAATATTATCACCCAAAATTAGACAGACATTGTCTTGACCAATAAATTCTTCACCGATCAGGAATGCTTGTGCCAAACCATCAGGAGAAGGTTGCACCTTATAGCTCAATTCAATACCAAATTGGGAACCATCGCCCAATAATTTTTCAAAGTTTGGAAGGTCTTCAGGTGTTGAAATAATTAAAACTTCACGAATACCCGCCAGCATCAATACAGAAAGCGGATAGTAAATCATTGGCTTATCGTAAATTGGTAGAAGTTGCTTGGACACACCTTTGGTAATCGGATGTAAGCGTGTACCGGAACCGCCTGCTAAAATAATACCCTTACGTTTTATACTCATTTGCTTAATAGCTCCGCTAGTATTCGTTTTACACCTTCTTGCCAATGCGGCAAATTCAATCTGAAGGTTTGCTGTAACTTTTGATTGTTTAATCGTGAATTATGTGGTCGTGTGGCTGGAGTTGGATACGCCATGGTAGGAATGGGATTGACCTTTTGTACAGCCAATTCCAATCCAAAGACTCGTGCCTGCTCAAAAACATAATTGGCATACCCAAACCATGAAGTTTCACCACTTGCTACAAGGTGATAAACCCCTGTTTTCATGCTGTCAGCCGCTGTTTGTGGAATGGCCTGTGCCGTAATATCCGCAATCAACTCAGCCGAGGTAGGGGCACCCACTTGATCATCAATGATAGAGAGTTCTTCTCGCTGCTGAGCCAAATTCAGCATAGTTTTCAAGAAATTTTTTCCTCGAGCAGCATAGACCCATGAGGTTCTGAAAATTAGGTAATCACAACCACTTGCAATAATTGCCTGCTCACCTTGCACTTTGGTTTGACCATAAACATTTAAGGGTGCAATGCGATCCGTTTCAAGAAATGAAGTCTGACCTAAGCCATCAAAAACATAGTCTGTCGAGTAATGCACAAACAGTGCATTGACTTGTTGGCACGCTTCAGCTGCAGCTTTTACCGTTTGATGATTCACTAAATCGGCTTGATCCTGCTCTGTTTCAGCTAAATCCACGGCTGTATAGGCAGCAGCATTCACGACCACATCAGGTTTTACCGTCATGATCGTGTTATAAATCGCCCGTGGCTGGGTCATATCACCGGACAGTCCCGCTAGACCATGCCGGTCTAATGCAATAACATCACCCAAAGGAGCTAGAGCACGTTGTAGTTCCCACCCAACCTGACCATTTTTTCCAAGCAATAAAATCTTCATGCTTATCCTTGGTATTGCTTATTTAACCAGGATTGATATTCACCACTTTGAACGTGTTCAACCCATTCATTATTGTTTAAGTACCATTCAACCGTTTTACGTAATCCCGTTTCAAATGATTCTTTCGGTGTCCAACCCAATTCATGTTCAATTTTTGAAGCATCAATCGCATAACGTACATCATGGCCTGGGCGGTCTTTTACATACGTAATTAAGTCTCGATAACGTTCAACACCTTGTGGTTTATTAGGAGCCAGTTCTTCGAGTAAAGAACAAATGGTAAGAACTACATCAATATTGGCTTTTTCATTGTGACCACCAATGTTATAGGTTTCACCAACTTGCCCCTGAGTCACGACAGTATAAAGTGCACGGGCATGATCTTCCACAAATAACCAGTCACGGATTTGCTGGCCATTACCATAGACTGGAAGTGCTTTTCCTTGCAAAGCATTTAAGATCATTAATGGAATGAGTTTTTCTGGAAAATGGTAAGGACCATAGTTATTGGAACAGTTGGTCACTAAAATCGGTAATCCATAGGTCCGATTCCAAGCACGAACCAGATGGTCTGAACTCGCTTTACTTGCTGAATAAGGTGAACTAGGAGAATAAGGGGTTTTTTCTGTAAATAAGTCCGTTGTTCCTTCTAAATCACCATAGACCTCATCTGTTGAAATATGGTGAAAACGGAATGTAGCCTTCTTTTTTTCATTTAAGCCTAACCAGTAAGCGCGGCTTGCTTCCAACATTTGATAAGTGCCGATGATATTGGTTTCAATAAAAGCATAAGGCCCAGAAATCGAACGGTCTACGTGGGATTCTGCAGCCAAGTGCATCACTGCATCAGGTTGGAAATCTGTAAATAATTGATCTAGTGCGGCACGATTACAAATATCGGTTTGGGAGAATTGATAACGAGAGTAATTAGAAATGGAACTTAACGATTCTAGATTACCGGCATAGGTTAGTTTATCAACATTTAAGACTTCATGTTCTGTATTCTGAATAATATGGCGAATCACTGCAGATCCAATAAAGCCTGCACCACCTGTAATTAAAAATCTCATTTTCCCCCCAAAAATCTAGAGCACACAAATCATATCAAAGAAGAATTTTTAGAACATCAACATAAATAGTTAACTTCTATGGTGAGAGTTAAATATTTTTGAATTGATCGAGCAAATTCATTCTATGTTTCTGCGGTGTAATCTTCTCAACAACTCCAATTAGGTCTGCCATTTTATCTATATAAACCTTACTAAGCCATCGCTCTTGCTCAAACTTAGCTAGATAATTTTCAAGTTCCTTATCAAATACACTGGATTTGAATACAGGAATCAACACTTTCTTTTCACTCACCAACGCCTCACTGATCATCGAGGTTGATTCAGGTGAACAAATGATTAAGTCCGCTGCATAAATATAATCAGCAATATCACATTGCTGACCATGATTGACTAGTGTTAAAGCTATCTGTGGGTTTCTTGTGAAGGCTTGCTGTAGATCCTTCTCAAAAGCTTCGGGTGTACGCCTGGATGTACTGATCAGAATTTTCCAATCTGGATAGTTCAGCGCCAAGTACTTAATCCACTCAATCCATTCAGAAGAAGTCCCAATTTTGGATGTTTTAGTATCTGCACCAATTAAAATAATCAGTACTTTCTGTTCCATACAATCCAGATTTTGCTTTGCTTGCTGAACTCTATGTTCCAATTGAAAAGTAAGTTGTTTATTTGGTGCAATTGGGTAATAAATAAAAGGTTTTTGATTTTTGTATTTATCATCAATAGTAAATACAGCATCAAAATAACAAGCTGGAATCCCTCTTAATGAGGTTGCAATCACATTCTTGGTAGCTTTCCCCTGCTGCTGAAAATACTTTTTAAGCAAGGCATTTGGCAGAAGTGTTTCACCACCGGCTGAAACAAGGAGAGCACAATCTGACTGTAAAACTTGTAATTGAACAGTATCCAGATAAAAACCTAATGCCCATTTCGGGCTTACAATAGGCAAAAAAGCTTTGAGTATATGCTTCGTTAATTTACTGACTTTGTAAATCTTGAGCCACTGTACTTCATATTGATTTCCGTTATTCAGTAAGGTGATTATCCCCTTGGTTTGTGTTTCATGTCCTGCTTTACCATCCGTTAAAGCTAAAATCATCAGGTGACTATTTTCCATCTAACACCTCACGATAGACCATTTCAATATTCTTGACCATTCCATCTAAAACTAGGTTTTTTTCTGCATCAGCAAATACTGGGATGAAATCCTGCTCTACTTGTTTTAAATTTTCTAAAGTATGTACGATCAGATGATGTAATGCATTTGCATCATTTTCAGCACAGAGGTACTGCTTAGGTAAAATTTGGGTCATTGCCCCTACAGCTGTTGATATCATAGGTATTTTACAAAGCAAAGCCTCTATCATGGTATATGGACATCCTTCATAATGAGATGACATCACATAAAGAGAAGCTTGCTGCATCAAATCAGTAATATCATTACGAAAACCCAGTAACTTTATACTCTTTTCCAGAGCATGCTCATTAATAAGTGTTGCCAACTTTTGCTTTTCAAAACCTTCTCCTACAATCCAAAGCTGTGCATTTGGTATGTCTTGCCATGCTTGAATTAAAAGATCAAAACCCTTAACGGGCACTAATCTTCCTACAGCCAAAACGACAGGTGGAGTTATTTTATTAATATCGGAATTAAGCTCAGGCGGTTCAATTCCATTCAGAATAATGTACTTATTAGGGTGTTCTAAGGTTTCTGCGGCATTGGGACTCACTGCAATCACCGCATCAAAACCCTTAAACATTTTGGTATTTTTTTTACGGCTATGTAAAGTGGCAACACTTTTAGTCGATAGAAATTTTAAAACACTCCCCACCATTGCAGCAGCTTTATTCCCATGCACATGTACAATATCAGACTGAAGCCCTTTCAATGCTTTATAAATTTGATACAGAATAATAATATTTCTTCTACTCTTCGACAGATCAATTGCGATAAATTCTGTTTTTAAACGACTACGGTACTTTTCATGTGCAATAACTGTGACTTGGTGATGTTTCATTAGACTATTGGCCAATTCAACAACATGTTTTTCCAGCCCCCCCTCTTCATCACCTGCCATGACCAATGTTACTTTCATCGACTAGCCCTCCCGTTTACCCAGTTTCATTCGCAATTTCACCGCAAACAATGAATCCTTGCCGCTGATTTTAATTCGCTGCAACTGCATAAAATCGGGCTGCTCTAAATCTATACCTTCTTTTGTGGTCACTGCATTGTGATAGCCTGCCTTTCGGGCCAGCGCCACATCACGTGTAGAATAAATTCCAAAGGGATAAGCAAAGCTCGTCACTTCCTGCTGGATTAAGCTTTCCAATACCTGCTTGGATTGAGTTAATTCAGCCAAGCATTCCTCATCGCTTAGTTTCGCCATATTGGCATGAGTCATGGTATGTGAACCAATTTCGACCACGCCCGAATCTGCTAACCACTTTACTTGCTCATCATTCAGCTTAGGCTCACGAGCCAGTTCGCCACTATTATGATGGGCTTTTTTATAGGTTGACCAATCCCGATCATGTCGGTCTACCACTACATAAATGGTCGCTTTAGCCTGATACTTTTCTAATATTGGGTAAGCATTTTCCAGATTATCCAGATAACCATCATCAAAGGTAATAGCCACGGTTTTTTCAGGGTGTCTACCCCAATTTTGTTGTAATTCCTGCATAGTCACAAAATGAAAGCCTTCAGCTTTCATCCAAGCGATTTGTTTTTCAAACTCAGCTGGCTTAACCCGTAATTTATTAAACTTGGCACCATCAATATGGTCCCTGACCATGTGATACATCAGCACACGAGGTCGTTTCCAGTCTACCGCTGGTTTCCACCATGCATATTTATAACTAAACGCCATGAATAAGACCAACAGGAGAATAAAAATATAAATCACAAGAGCAACCTGATTATTGTGCTAAAAGATATGTTGCCACACGCTCTGCTTCTTTAAAAGCATGAGGTTCAGGTAACGCTTGAATTGAAGTACTATCAGAAACCAAATGAGATTGAATGATGTGATCAATCGATTGGGTAATCCGATCTTCTTTTAATCGATCAATCCCAATCACTCCCATCTTACAACCGGCTGTTAAAGCCTCGAAAATCATGGAAACACTATCTTCCGTGACCCAAACTGCTTCTGCCTTTTGCATTTCCTCAAAGATCCAGCCTTGCGGGGTTTGTTCTACCGGAAAAATTTGCAAATGCTGACTATAAGGTTGCTTAACTAAATGAGCCAGAAATTCGGATGGTGTACGACGTGAGGTAGTCAGAATAATTTTACCGTCAGGATGATTTTTTACGATCTGCTGAATTGCTGACAAAACTTTTGCTTCATTCCATTGATGACGTTTGGAAGAACCGCCTAAAGCAATCAAGATCCGATTGGCTTGGTGGCGCTGTTCATTCACAATCGGGTTTAAAGCCCCTTGAGTGGTAATAACATGCCTGGATTCAGGTACACCATCATGTTCAGGAATAATGGCATAATCAAACCAGCTGAAAGGAAAATTCGGTTTCATTAAAATAACCGTTTTCGCCTGAGGATATACTTTACCCAGTAGCAGAACCCGTGACTGGGTATGGCTGCCGACTCCCAAAATATAATCCGGCTTTTTTTCAAACAGGGACAATTGATGACTCAACATGCCTTTTAAAAGCGTGAAAATTGGCAATTGCTGAAGGGCGATTTCCTGAAAAGTTACTTCGCTATTGCTTATACGCTGCATGGCCTTATACAAACCGACTGCTTGCGAACGGTGCCCCGCTTTAGCATCACTAACGTAGACAATATGCATGTTTATTGTTTCCTTTTACACCATTAAGCATTGACATCCTCACCCACCTAAAAGGAGGGTGATTCCTACTGCTAGACGCTTATGCCCAAGCGCAAGTATGTTCTTAGCGGAATTTAAATCACGATGATTTATACTTCCGCACTCACATTCCCATACTCTTATTCGCAAATCTGTTCTACCTTGTGGACTGCTAGAGGTGATCTCACCACAGCACGAACAAATTTGGGTTGTGAACCTCTCACTAACTTCCTCAAACAATACCCCTGCGTTCTCGCATTTATACTTGAGCATTGTTTTGAGTGCTGAAAATCCTGTGTCCAAAACAGATTTCGCCATCTTGGTTTTCACCAGCTTTTTCGCACTTAAGTCACCTACAACAATCAGTGCATTTTCTTTCACAAGCAGAGTGCTTGCTTTATGCAAATGATCTTTACGACAGTTTGCAATCTTGGCGTGTAATGCACGTACACGTTTTTTATTTCTTGCTCGTTGAGCTATACCTAATTTCTTTTCATATTTTCGATAGAATTTAGGATTTGAAATCACAGTACCATCTGAGCAGGTGGCTATATCTTTTAAGCCCAAATCAATGCCAATTGCTTTGGTGGCGGTGGGTTTCTCAGCTTTAGTGCTATCCACAACAAGACACACATACCAGCGCCCACGACTATCCTCAACAAATGAGCCTGTTCTAACGCTGTATTTGCCTATACCGTAACTATCCCATAGGTTAAATTTCTGCTTGCCATATTGCACATATCCATCAGCATATTTAATCGCTACTTTTTTAAAGGGTATCCAACCAAGTGAACGTCTTGCTGACTTTTTGTTACTCACACGCCATTTTAATTTTGCTTTTCTAAACTGTTCTCTTTTACCAGCATATTCTTCTCTGATTGCATCCACCGTTTGACTATGCAAACCACACAATTTTGAAGTCCCTTTTGTGTATTTAGCCATATCGAATGCTGAGAAAAAGTCACCTGTTCTTTTCAGGTGTTTGAAACTTAAATCATTCACATAATTCCAAACAAAGTTAACCTCAGATGCTAATTGGTCTAGCACCTTGCAATGTTTGTCTTTTATGCGTAATTTAAGTGTTTTCATGGGCTTATATTAGCTCATGTTAAATTAAAGGTGTTGATTTTTAAAAAACTCAACGACATTTCATGTCATGTCGCTTATATTTCTGCCCTGAAGGACAGAGTTTTACGCTCCATTTGATAAAAAAGGCGAAACTTTCGTTCCGCCTCCTCATCTTAACCGATCAACTTATTTTACGTAAGTTAACCAGTGCGCATATTTAGGATCTTTACCCTGAACTGCATCAAAGAACGCTTTCTGGATTTTTGTCGTAATTGGACCACGACAGCCTTCGCCAATGATACGATCATCATATTCACGGATTGGAGTCACTTCAGCTGCAGTACCGGTGAAGAAGGCTTCATCACCGATATAGAATTCATCACGGGTAATACGACGTTCAACCACTTCAATGCCCAAGTCTTTGGCAATGGTAATGATCGTTTGACGGGTAATACCATCTAAAGCACCGCCAGCGATATCCGGTGTATGCAATGCACCATCTTTTACCAAGAATACGTTTTCGCCAGAACCCTGACATACATAACCTTGCGGATCCATCAACATCGCTTCGTCATAACCCGAATGTGCCACTTCCTGATGGGCAAGAATAGACAAGGTATAGTTACCTGAAGCCTTTGCCTTACACATGGTCACGTTTGGATGGTGATGGGTAAATGATGAAGTTTTTACGCGAATACCTTTCGCCATCGCTTCTTCACCCAGGTAAGCACCCCAGCCCCATGCTGCCACAGTGGCATGAATAGTATTATCCGTTGCAGCAATACCGAGTTTTTCCGAACCGATAAAGATAATTGGACGCAAATAGCATGAAGCTAATTTATTTTCGCGTACTACATCAATTTGAGCCTGCTCAAGTGCTGCATGATCAAATGGAACCTTCATTTGATAGATTTTTGCAGAGTTAAGCAAACGCTTGGTATGATCTTGGAGACGGAAAATCGCGGTACCATTTGGTGTTTCATAAGCACGGACACCCTCAAACACACCCATACTGTAGTGTAATGTATGAGTTAGGACGTGGATTTTCGCCTCACGCCAGTCAACCATTTGTCCATCTTGCCAGATAAAACCATCACGATCAGCCAAATTCATGGCACACACTCCAAATTTTTATACACAGTCATTTCTATCCAACGCAAAAGTTGCAGTTGGATCAATTAATCTTTGCCATAACTTGCAAACGACCTCTCGGGTATCGTACCAGTCGTCAGCTGCAACTTGCATGGATTGATTTGCAAGGGCTAAACGGTGGCTCTCGGCTCGTTCACGGAGATAAGCTTGAATCAATGCTGTCGCATCGGCGCTGGATAAGCGATCCGTTTTTGCGGCATCCTCAAGGATTCGTACGTTGTCGGAGTAATGGGCGAGATCAGGATTCGACCCACTCCATGCTAATACCGCATACTGTGCCATAAATTCGATATCAACGATACCACCTGCATCCTGTTTTAAGTGAAAAATCCCATCTTTTTGCTGCTCTTTGGAAGAGCCTAAATGGTCTTTCATTTTTTGACGCATTTTCAGCACTTCTGCTCGAACATTCGCCTCATCCCGTGACTGGGTCAAAATGCGGCAGCGTAAATCTTCAAACTTTTCTCGCAGGGAAGCTTCACCGGCAATGGATCGAGCACGAACCAGCGCCTGATGCTCCCATACCCAAGCACTTTTTAATTGATATTGTTCAAAGGCTTTGAAGCTGGTCACAAGTAAGCCAGCTTCACCCGATGGACGTAAGCGGGTATCAATTTCATAAACGCGCCCATCTAAGGTTTGTGTGGTCATCAGCGACATGAATTTCTGTGCCACGCGTATGGCAAACTCAAAACCGCTAATCGGTTTAATACCATCGGTATCACCCTGTTCACTCATATAATGAATAAATACCAGATCCAAATCCGAGCCATAACCCAGTTCAATGCCACCTAGTTTGCCATAGCCTGCAACCGCGAATGCCATATGATCGAGTGAACAGCGCTGCCCCTCTACATCTAAAGGATAGCCATGCTTTTTCGCCACAATCTGATAAGCCAGATTTAGCGTAGCATTCACTGAAACTTCTGCAATATCGGTTAATGCATCGGAGACTTTCATCAATGGGCTTTCTGCCAGCACATCACTGGCAGCCACAGCCAATACATTGGATTTCTTGAATAAACGCAGCACACGCATCTGATCTTCAACCTGATCAATCTCGATACGTAATAGTTGCTGGCGCAGTGAATCTTCCAGATCCTTGCGTTTCGGCAATTCAAAATCCATCGATAAAAATTCGTCCAGCAGTACCGGATAATGGGTCAGTTCCTCACAAATCCATGGACTCACCGTGGCCATTTTCACCAGACGCTGCAGCGCACCCTTACTTTCAATCAACATTACCAGATACACAGTACGGCGCAGGACCGATTCGACCAAAGGCATCAAACGTAACAGTGCCACTTGTGGTTTATCAGACTGCAAAATCGCTTCAATCAGGTGTGGCCAAAACGTCTTTAAACGCTGTACGGCTTTGGCTGGCAATTTTTTCAGCGCATGCCCATTCCAGAATTCATGCACTAGATTTTTGGCATCTTCATCCAGCACTTCATTCAGCTGTTTCTCTAATTGAGTAAAGCTTTCAATTAACGGATCAGGTTCTTTTTCTTTAATCAAATGCTCAAACTGGTAGATGACCTTGGCACGTTTTTGATTCAGTACCTCTAAAAATTGCTCCCAACTGTCAAAACCCAGCGTTTCAATCATACGATTTCTTAAATCAGGTTCATTGGGCAAGGATTGGGTCTGCTGGTCATTGAGTGCCTGAATGGCATGTTCAATCCGGCGCAGGAACAGATAGGCATCTTCCAGTTCAAGTACGGCATTTTGTTCAAGAAGCCCCACTTCACCCAAATGATGCAGGCTGACCAGACACTGGCGATCCTGCAATTCAAGTTTTGAGCCACCATAAATCAATTGAAAGACTTGAACGATGAATTCGACTTCACGAATTCCCCCTGCTCCAAGCTTGATATCATCTTCGATATTACGGCGTTGTACTTCGCGTTCAATCATCGCCTTCATTTCACGCATGGCTTCAAAGGCGGTGTAATCGACATATTTACGAAACACAAAAGGACGGGTCATCTCCAATAATTCATCACCTTCTGTTCCACCGGTGACTATGCGGGCTTTAATCCAGGCATAGCGCTCCCACTCACGGCCATGCTGGCTTAAATATTTTTCCAGGGCCACATGGCTAATCGCCAAAGCTGAACCATCCCCCCAGGGACGTAGGCGCATATCGACACGGAACACAAAACCGTCTGCGCTAATATGATCAAGCAGATAAATCAGCTTTTGCCCCCACAAAATACAAAACTGCTGTACATCAATACATTTGCGACCATTAGTTTCGCCCTGTTCATCAAAAGCAAAAATAAGATCAATATCACTTGAAAGGTTAAGCTCTTGTGCCCCGAGCTTGCCCATGGCTACCACGATTAAATCCTGCACCTCACCACCGTAGCCGATAGGCTCACCATGCTTGGCCACCAATGGAGCACGGGCAAAATTTTTAGCCGCGCAAATAGCAGCATCGGCAAAATCGGAAAGCTCGCGTGTCAGGGTTATCACATCCGTCAACCGGTTGGCGTCCTGCCAAATCCAGCGGAACATCAAGCGCGCACGAAGCACACGAATGGCATGCATCCAAGTGCTTTCATCTGTAATCTGCTCTAGCGTGTCATGAACAATGTTCTGGATTTGAATGGTGGTTAAAGGAAGGAGAAATTGATCAATTGCATAATCTTGTTCTAATAGAGCACTGTGTTTTCCCAACACCTGTTCTGCATATTGGCTCGCACGCAATGTGTTGTGCAATTGTTTCGCATTCATCTTAAAACCTTCAGCCTGATTTTTTTCTAGTTATAGCAGCTGAAAAGAAATAGTGGAAAAGAAAAATTGATTTTCTATCCTTTGTACACGACAAAAAAAGATAACTCATTGAAATAATGGCATAATACTTGTTTTCTGACGACGAATATGATGACACATTTCAATGAGTTACATCTCATCTT
>NZ_JBIQOC010000094.1:0-15948 GCF_044130295.1 Acinetobacter uliginosus
AATAAACTTCGAGTAATTTCTACCATTCAATCAATGAAAATAATTTCGATCAATCAACCAGTAAAAATCCACACAAGTTGTTCTTCATAATCTCTTAATGATCTTTCTAATACCTCGTCAGTATTAGAAGCTGGACTTTAATGAACTTAACAACTTAGCACTTCGTGCTTCGTTCGTTTCCGTCTATCTCGTCGGTATGGAGTGCATTCTAGAGGATTTCAGAATCATTGCAACCCCCAATTCACTATATTTTTCACGTATGTCTCTTTTTTCTACGAAAATTGCCAAAAAATCGCTTTTTTATCTAAATTTTGAGCATTTTTCTTAAAAAAATAGCGGATTCATTGTGATTCAAATAAAAACAACCCATTTTTTTAAGACCTGATAGCGATCAAAAAACTACGGAATTCCAATAAAACCCTAAAATTCCTTTTCGCTATAAAGGATTTTTAAAGCTTTCTCTGATTACAGACGATATTTTGCTCTTTTCCATCCGACTTATAGATATACAACACTTTATTCAAAGCAGCTTTCTACTTTTAGACAGATTTTTTGCGATTTAAAATGAATCCGTTATCTTTCCACCTCCTTTTCAACCACAAAAAATGAAGAACTCATAAAGATTGAACAGCCTATTCAGATGAATTAAGCTACATAGGGTGAATCATTACGCCCCAACCAATAACACATGACTTCTTCAATCATTTCTTTCTTACCCTTATAGTCTTCAGCAGCAAATAATAATTTAGCCCGACGCGGTAAACGTTCTTTGACCAATGAAAATAAAAGATAGTGAGAGGCAATATCTAATCGCTGTAATAAAGCATAGGCTTGCTCAAAAGATTCCTGCTTCTGTTCAGGCGTATCGTATTCAAATAGAAAACGTAAAATAAAATCGATTTCCTGATCAAAAATATCCTGAGTCTGGTAATGATACATAAATAATGCTTACCCTCTTTTTTATGACTTTTATAAATATTTTTGAGATTCCATATCACAAGCATGCTAATGATGGGATTCAATCTCAGCATTCATACTGCAGTCTAGCCCGTATTTCAAGCAAATGAAAAACGCAACAGTCCAATAAAAAATCAGCAGGAATCGTGGAAATTCAGAAATAAAAAAGGAAGAGATCTCTCCCAAAATCTCTTCCCTGGAGTTGAATCTTTATGCGATCCATCGTGTCATTATTATAGTTATCTACAAAAATTTAAAAAAAGCCTCTTGGGGAAGAGACTTAAAAATTGTGGAGTTATTCTTATATACCCTCTAGATATGTTTCTACACAATGTCTAGATGAATAAATCTTAAACATAAAATATGACAAAATCAAGACAATTGGAAAAATTTAAGTATTGTTTTTATAAGCTTTTTTTTGAATTTATATATTTATATAATTCATATATAACTAAAAAAATAAAAGCAGGCCGAAGCCTGCTTTTATTTCAACAACTTAGAATAATACTCAGTCTACAAAAGTCACTTTTGCAATTGCTTTTTTGCTGGCTTGAACGATCAAAGTCACGTTCTCTTTCACAGAAAAATTAGCATCAACCACATTCCAATCTACTTTAACAGCACCACGACCGATCGCATCTTTGGCTTGAGCCGCATTTTTAGTTAAACCCGCAGCACGTAAAATAGAGGTAATAAAGATTTCACCACCAAATTCGCCACGTGAAATGGTCACCTCAGGTGTTCCTTCAGGCAATTCACCTTCGGTAATCAGGTTACCCGCACCTTTATGTGCAGTTGCCGCAGCTTCGGCACCATGGAAACGCTCAACCAATTCAAGTGCAAGAATCTTTTTCACTTCTTGCGGATTACGACCTTCAGCCACTTCTTTTAACAGCTGCTGGATTTCTTCAATCGACTTGAAGCTTAACAAATCAAAATAACGCTCGATCAGGGAATCGGGCATTGAAAGAACTTTTTGGTACATCGCACCCGGTGCATCAAACACGGCAATGTAGTTACCTAAAGATTTAGACATTTTATTCACGCCATCTAAACCTTCAAGAATCGGTACCGTAATACAGACTTGTGCTTCCTGGTCATAACGACCTTGCAAAGTACGCCCCATCAACAGGTTAAAGGTTTGGTCTGTCCCCCCCAACTCTACGTCAGCATGTAATGCGACCGAGTCATAACCTTGCACCAATGGATATAAAAATTCATGAATCGCAATCGGTTGGTGGCTGTTATAACGTTTGGTAAAGTCATCACGTTCCAGCATACGTGCTACAGTCTGCTGTGAAGCCAGCTGGATTAAATCAGCTGCAGTTTTTTGAGCAAACCATTCAGAGTTGAATACCACCTTGGTTTTAGCCGGATCAAGAATTTTAAATACTTGCTCTTGATAGGTTTTTGCATTTTCCAGCACTTTTTCACGTGACAGAGGCGGACGTGTCGCGCTTTTACCTGTTGGATCACCGATCATGGCGGTATAGTCACCAATCAGGAAATAAACTTCATGCCCCAAATCCTGGAACACTTTCAATTTATTAATCAGAACCGTATGGCCCAAGTGCAAGTCAGGTGCAGTTGGGTCAAAACCCGCTTTAATTTTAAGCGGACGATTTTCTTTTAATTTCTTCAGAAGATCTTCTTCAGAAATAATTTCATGCGTGCCTCGTTGAATGAGGGCAAGTTGTTCTTCAGCCGGCAGGAAATTTGACATCACAAAACCCAAACACATCAGTTATTCAATTTGTGCGATATACTAACACTTTTTCAGCACATTGCAGGCTTAAGAATAATCATGACAGCGATCTATATTGGGGTAATGACCGGCACGAGCATGGATGGTGTCGATATTGTTGCTGCTTCTTTTGATCCCTTACAGCTTCATGCGACCCTCACTTTGCCATTTGATCCAGATCTTCGTGACGAACTGATGGCGCTCACCCTACCGGGCGACAATGAAATTGACCGTATGGGCAAAGCTGACGTTGCTTTAGCCAGCATGATTGGTCAAGGCATTAATACGCTCATTGAAAAGAACCATTTAGATCGTAACCAAATTAAAGCCATCGGTTCGCATGGACAAACCATACGCCACCGCCCTGAACATGGCTTCACCCTGCAAATTGGTGATCCCAACATCATTACCGAAATGACGCAAATTCCAGTCATTTCAGATTTTCGTCGTCGTGATATGGCGGCTGGCGGTCAAGGTGCCCCTCTGGTTCCTGCATTTCATCAAGCCTTGTTTCAGCATGACAACATTCATCGTGTAATTCTGAATTTAGGCGGGATTGCCAATGTCAGTATGCTGCCTGCCGGCAAACCCGAAGCGGTATTTGGTTTTGACACCGGTCCTGCCAATATTCTTATGGATGCCTGGTGTCAGCGTTATACTGGTCAGCCCTATGATGAAAATGGCAACTGGGCAGCCTACGGACAACCCATTCGCAGCCTGCTGGACCGCTTGCAGGCGCATGAGTTTTTCTCCAAAGAACCACCGAAAAGTACTGGCCGCGAAGACTTCAACCTGGAATGGCTGGATGAACAGATTCTCGACTGGCGTAATGACCTTGAATATGACGAATTAGAAGATACCCCTGAAAATGTTCAGGCGACCTTAATGAAACTGACCACCCGCGCCATTAAAAAAGCCATTTACCGTTCCGACATGGATACCGGTGAAGTTTATGTCTGCGGTGGCGGAGCCTATAACTCGAACCTGCTTGAACAATTGCGCTGGCGTTTACGCAAACACGAATGGACAGTACAAACTACAGCAGATTTAGGGCTGAGCCCAACCTGGGTGGAAGCAACTGCTTTTGCCTGGCTGGCTATGCGCTTTGTGAATCAGCAAAGTGGTAATCTGCCTGCAGTCACCGGTGCGGCTGGCTATCGTATTTTGGGAAGCATAACGGCCGTCTAAATATTTTTTAATGCAAAACTTCAGCATAAAAAGGTCTGCTTGATGCAGACCTTTTTATTTCTATACGTTTATAGAGCTATCTATTGCATCATTTTTTTAGCATTTTCACTGCGCAAGGCATTTAAAATTTGTTGTCCGGCTCGTCCGGTTGGGCTAAGCTCCAAACGAATCTGTTCCTGACGGATCGCTTGACGGGTTTTATCCCCAATCAGGCCATCTACAGTACCAATGTCATAACCGCGATTGATCAAGAATTGCTGAATTTCACGACGCTCTGCACGCGATGTTCCTGCATCATCAGTGGGCCAGGTTTTACTAAAGCCAGCACTCTGACCCTGTAAGCGATCAGACAAATGCGCAATCGCCAGAGCATAACTTTCCGCAGCATTATAACTATATATAGCATCAAAATTTTTAAAGACTAAAAATAACGGCCCTTTTTCACCCGCAGGTGCCATGAGACCTGCAGCAGATGACTCGCTTAAATTACCTTGAATTAACGCTGAACCATCCGCGCGAACCACGCCTTGACTGACCCAGCTGCTTAAAGCCTTTTTATTGCGACGGCTTTCACCCGCAATAGACATGCCTTCCGGAATTCTGACTTCAAAGCCCCAAGGCATGCCAGTTTGCCAGCCGCGTTTTTTCAGAAAATTGGCGGTTGAAGCCAGAGCATCTGTAGTACTGGACACCAGGTCACGGCGTCCATCGCCATCAAAATCGACAGCCAACTCATCATAAGTAGAAGGCATAAACTGGGTATGGCCAAATGCCCCTGCCCACGAGCCTTTCATTTGCTGTTCGCTTAAATCACCGCGCTGCAAAATTCGCATGGTGGTAAAAAATTCGCCACGGAAATACCCCTGGCGACGCCCTTCACAACTTAAAGTTCCCAAAGCCTGCAATAAAGGATAGCTTCCGGAAATATCGCCAAAGTTACTTTCTACACCCCAAACCGCCACCACGGTTTCAGCCGGCACCCCATAGGTGGCTGCAACACGATTTAACACCTCTCGGTGCTGGGCCAGTTTTTGTTGCCCCAACTGTACCCGCTCTTCATCAACCAGACCGGATAAATAGTCCCAAATCGGGGTCGAAAATTCAGGCTGATAATTCAATTTATCAATCACAGAATAATCAGGCGTTAAATTTTGCGTATAGCGATCATAGGTAGAGCTACTCACACCCGAAGTTATGGCTTGACTACGTAAGTTTGCCAGACATTGCTGAAAATTATTTTGCGAAGTCAAAATTTGATTGGCTGGTGGGGTTGAAGTGACTGTGACAGGTTGACCATTAATAATCAGCTCAGCATTGGCTTGAGTCATGGCAAGGAAAACTGAACCTAAAACGAAAGCTAAGCGCTGCATAGTATCCTTTACGATCTTTGAATTTAAATTATGCTTTTACCATACCACCATCAGCACATCGTTTCTGAATCAAATCGTAAATTTAAATTCATTTTCTTCATTTTAAATTCATATTTACTTTTGAATTTAAAAATTTTATCCACAGATTTTATTTTTAGTTTTTTTAAATTCAAAACATAAGGAAATATGAATTTAAATTCATTATTTTAAATTTAAAGCAAAGTTTTAAATTCAAACGGCTTGTGGGTAAGCTAATTCTGACCGTTTTTATAATCTTAGAAAGCTCATACTTTAAATTTAAAATCCTAGTTTTTAAATTTAAAAGTTTAAATTCATTTCCTGCTCAAATACTTTGAATTCATATTTTTTTAAATTCAAATGCACGAGTTTAAATTTAAATTCATATTTTGAATTTATTTTTATCTTTTGAATTTAAAAATTTCTGCATTGTTTTACGACAATAAAACTAAAATACAGAACCATTCTATTTGTTTGTTTTTTATGCAGTATATTTATAAAGCATTGTATAAATTACACACAATTATTTTTATTTTGTTCCGATAAATGGCGCATTCTCGAAAAGAGGCGCAATCATGCCCGAAGTGCAGGCATAAAAAAAGCGATCATTGGCATGACCGCTTTTTTATCATTCAAACTTGGGTTTAAATGCTCATATCTTCGCTAAGTGCTAGTGGATTCGGCAAAATTTTCGCCAATGCACGGCATAAAGTAGTCAGTTCAGCACTGTCATTTGGCATCAAGGTGATATGGCCAATTTTACGACCTTCACGCTCAGTCTTGTTATAAAGGTGCAAATGAGCGCCATTTAAAGCCAAGACATCTTCAGATTTAGGATGTTGACCAATAATATTGATCATCACCGTTGGACGAACCACTTCAGTTGAACCTAAAGGTAAGCCCGCCACCGCACGAATGTGGTTTTCAAACTGCGAGCAAACAGCACCTTCAATTGACCAGTGCCCCGAGTTATGCACGCGTGGTGCCATCTCATTGGCATACAAGCCCTTGTCAGTGACAAATAGCTCTAGCGTCAACACACCGACATAATTCAAATGATTCAGCAGACGAGTGATGTAGTCTTGTGCCACAGGCTGTAAATCGGCGCTGTTAGGTGCAGGCACAATTGAGTGCGACAAAATACCATTATGATGGTGGTTTTCTGCCAATGGCCAGGTTTTCACCTCACCATTTTGGCCACGTACCGCAATAATTGAAACTTCACGTGAGAAAGTCACAAAACTTTCTGCAATCAGTGAACCAGCCGGACCAAGCTCAGCCCATGCCTGATCAACCTGATCTACAGAACGCAGCACAAACTGACCTTTACCGTCGTAGCCACCTGTTGTCGTTTTCAAGACGATTGGCAAACCCAGTTCAGCAACAGCCACTTGTAAGGTTTCTAGCGAATCGACTGCCTTATAAGGCGCAACTGGAATCTCGAGTTGATCGAATAAAGCTTTTTCCAGCAAACGGTTTTGCGCAATAGCCAAAGCCTGACGCGGCGGGTGTAATTGTTTTTGCTGGGTTAAAATATCCACATCTGCAAGCGGGGTATTTTCAAACTCCAGACTAAATACATCCGCACTTTGAATAAATTCATTTAAACCATTTTCAGCTTGGCTTGAGATGACCTGACCCAGCGCTGCAGAAGGGCAATCTGTATTGGCTTCAAAGAAGGTGCATTGAATATTCAACGGTAGAGCAGCTTGCGCCATCATACGGCCGAGTTGACCACCACCAAAAATACCGATGGTTTTATCCATAACATGTGTCCCGTTTTAAGCTTGGCTTTAGTTTTGGCCTGGAATATTTTTGCTTGCCACTTTTTCAGTTTGCGCAGCGCGGAATTCAGCAACATTTTTTGCAATTTCAGGACGTGTTAAACCTAAAATTTGCGCTGCCATAATGGCTGCATTGGTTGCACCAGCAGGACCAATTGCCAATGTACCCACTGCGATACCAGCAGGCATTTGCACGATTGAAAGCAATGAGTCTACGCCATTAAGAATAGAAGATTTCACTGGTACACCCAGAACCGGTAAGTCGGTTTTTGCTGCACACATGCCTGGAAGATGCGCTGCACCGCCAGCACCGGCAATAATCACCTGAATACCACGTTCACGTGCTGTTTCAGCATATTCAAATAAACGGTCTGGGGTACGGTGTGCAGAAACAACTTCCGCTTCAAATGGGACGCCAAGCTGTTTCAGCATATTGGCAGTGTGTTCCAGAGTTGCCCAGTCAGATTGGGAACCCATGATAATTCCAACGAGAGGTTGAGTGTCTGCAGCAGCCGCATTCATTGCAAATGTTCCATAAACGAATGTAAGGAAGGATAAATCTCGACAAGAGCCAAGTTTTAAATGAATCACAAGCTCGCTATTATAGACTGATTTTTCATCTCACCAAAATTTAACAGATACTTTACTGCTGTATTTCCGCTGCTTTTTAGGTAAATAATAAAGAAATCATCATCAATTCTAAAAAAGTATTAAATTATTATTTCCAACGATGCTATCGCGTAAAGGCGACATGGAGGTCGCCGTTGAGCTGTGATACAAGGAAGTATCATCAGATCAACAAAGGATTTTTGTTACTTTTGATCCCTCAAAAGTAAAACAATGCCTCCACAAATTATTTTGGATCATAACTTGAGAAGAAGGCGATGAAGTAACTCAAATTCCAAATAAAATTATCAAGTTTTACTGACTTCTAAAAACAAAATATACACAACCTAAAAGACACAATCCTGCCCACAAATAATCCAGTTTAAACGGCTGTTTAAACAGAAAAATCATAAAAGGTACAAAGACCAGCAAGGTCACCACTTCCTGGGTTATTTTCATTTGTCCCACAGCCCAGCCCTGTTGTGCAAGCAGGCGAGTGGCGGGAATCATAAAACTGTACTCCAGCAGGGCGATCAGCCAGCCGAATAAAATCGCCTGCCAAATGGGTGCATCATGTAAAAATTTAAGATGACCATACCAGGCCAAAGTCATAAAGCAGTTGGAAATAATTAAAAGCAGCAGGGCAAAGTACATAGTCAATTGATCTGGAATAACTGCAAATATTTTACGTTTTTCCAGTAAAAAAGCATGTGATTTCCGGACGGATTTTAGCGCGGAGAAATCCCGATCCAACAGCCCCCTAAACTACCGGATGCAATGCCGGGAATAGATACAAGAAAGACTATCTTTTCCGCAAAACCCTTGATATCGTTGCTTTCAAATTGAATCAATAATGACAACACCACCAATAACAACGTGATGTGTCTAAAAAGCAGTGGAGTTAAAACGCATGCATCTGCATATTTTGGGTATTTGTGGCACCTTTATGGGTTCGCTCGCACTATTGGCACGTGATTTAGGACATAAAGTGACGGGTTCGGATGCAAATGTCTATCCACCCATGTCAACCCAACTAGAAAATGCAGGCATTGGCTTAATGCAGGGTTATGACCGCAGTCATTTGCAGCCACATCCCGATCTGGTGATTGTCGGGAATGCCATGAAGCGCGGCATTGATGCGGTGGAATACATGCTCAATGAAGGTCTGCCTTATATTTCAGGTCCACAGTTCTTGGCCGATCATGTTTTACAAGGCAGACATGTGCTGGGTGTTGCAGGAACCCATGGTAAAACCACCACAACCACTATGCTGGCTTGGGTACTGGATCAGGCCGGTTTAAATCCGGGCTTTTTGATTGGCGGCGTACCTTTGGGTTTTAGTGAAAGTGCACGTTTAGGCGGCGGCAAATACTTCTGTGTGGAAGCAGATGAATATGATTCTGCCTTCTTCGACAAGCGTTCCAAGTTCGTGCATTACCATCCTAAAACCGCGATTTTGAATAACCTTGAATTTGACCATGCCGATATCTTTGATGATCTGGCTGCGATTCAAAAACAGTTCCATCATTTAGTACGGACCATTCCAAGTGAAGGCCGCATTATTGCGCCAATTACCGAAACCAATATTGATGAAGTTTTGCAGATGGGCTGCTGGACACCTGTGGTTCGCACTTCATTGGATGCCAATGACAAAGCGTTACTTTCTGCCGAACAGTTATTAAATGATGGTTCACATTTTAAAGTACTGGAAAATGGTATCGTTAAAGGTATCGTGAAATGGAACATGACCGGACAGCACAGTGTGGCCAATGCCTTGGCGACCATTGCAGCGGCGGAACATGTGGGCGTTTCGATCGAAACTGCATGTGAAGCACTTTCCAACTTTGGCGGCGTCAAGCGCCGTATGGAATTGCTGGATACGGTAAAAGGCATTGAGGTGTATGATGATTTTGCCCATCACCCAACCGCCATTGAAACCACGCTTGACGGCGCACGCAAACGCCTGGGTGAACGTAAACTGTGGGCCATTATTGAACCGCGCTCCAATACCATGCGTATGGGTAGCCACAAAGATGGTTTGGCGCATTCCGCACGTCTGGCGGATGAAGTAATCTGGTATCAACCGGAAGGGCTGGACTGGGATCTACAGCCGGTAATTGATGCCGCACCAAACAAAGCCGTGGTGGCACGTAGCTTAGATGACATCATTCAAACGGTTGTCTCTGAGGCAGGTGAGGGCGATGCTGTGGTGATTATGTCGAATGGTGGTTTTGGCGGATTACACCAGAAATTGATTAGTGCCTTACAGCAAAACGCTTAAACTTCTTTTCAGCCTGAACTTGATCAGGATCGTAGCCAATCGTTCTGCGGTCCTTCACCAACAAATTAATAAATCATATATTATTTTTTATTCAAATAACTATTTTGCTAATGACCTTGTCATCAAGACTTGTTAATTTAACTGGATAGCATCCCGCCAACATGACTGTTGCTATATAAGCCAGGCGGCTGGATGTCTTTTACAATAATCATTAAGAAGGATGGTCCCCATGTCAAATACAATGAAAGCAATGGTTTACTACGGCGCCAATGATATCCGCTTCGAAGAACGTCCTATCCCTACCATCCTGCATCCCGATGATGCGATTATCAAACTCACAAAAGTCACAATCTGCGGAACCGACCTCGGCATCTGGAAAGGTAAAAACCCCGAAATTGAACAGGTGGAAAAAGAAAAAACCGGCAGCTTTAATGGCCGCATTCTCGGTCATGAAGGCATCGGCATTGTAGAAGAAGTCGGTTCAGCCGTAAAAAACTTCAAGAAAGGCGACCGGGTAATTATTTCCTGTGTCAGCCG
Source organism: Acinetobacter uliginosus (assembly GCF_044130295.1). NCBI lineage: Bacteria > Pseudomonadati > Pseudomonadota > Gammaproteobacteria > Moraxellales > Moraxellaceae > Acinetobacter > Acinetobacter uliginosus. Next base: position 10,486 of record NZ_JBIQOC010000094.1, read on the forward strand.
CTGTGGTACCTGTGAAAACTGCCAGAAACAGCTGTACGCGCATTGCCGTAATGAAGGGGGCTGGATTATGGGTTACATGATTGATGGCACCCATGCCGAATATGTCCGGACTCCATTTGCCGATACTTCACTCTATCATTTGCCAGAAGGCCTGAATGAAGATGTCGCAGTTTTCCTGTCTGATATTCTACCAACTTCACATGAAATTGGCGTGCAGTATGGTGATGTTAAACCGGGCGATAACGTGGCAATTGTCGGTGCTGGCCCGATTGGAATGAGCTGTCTGCTCACCGCACAATTCTATTCACCTGCCAATATTATTATGGTGGATACAGATGATAACCGACTGGAATTTGCCAAGACTGTAGGGGCTACCCATGTCATCAACTCTGCTAAAGAAGATGCCATTGCAAAGATTTTAGAGCTGACCGGTGGTCGTGGTGTTGACTGTGCCATTGAAGCAGTGGGTGTGGAACCGACCTGGAATATCTGCCAACATGTGGTGAAAGAGGGTGGCCATATTGCCAACGTGGGTGTGCATGGCAAACCCGTCAACTTTGAACTGAACAAGCTCTGGATCAAGAACCTGACCATCACCACCGGTCTGGTCAATGCCAACACCACCGGCATGCTGCTGAAAACCTGCTGTTCCGGCAAACTGCCACTGGAAAAACTGGCGACCCATCACTTTAAGTTTGCTGAGTTTGAAAAAGCCTATGATGTCTTCAAGCATGCCGCTGATGAAAAGGCACTAAAGGTGATGATCGACATGGCTTAAACTTTAAGTCTTCGATAAAAAAGTCCGCATCGCGGACTTTTTTTATTTTAGCCTGAATCAAAAATAGAAGAGTGGGCCTTTATTGGCCTGATGGCAGGTTCTGAATTTTATACCCTACTGCAAAGCCTTGATCTGCCAGATTTAAAAGCCAAATGACAGACAATCTCTCTATCGGCCAGCATCTTTAAACTTAGGCTACAACATCTGTAAAACTCTGATCACGTTTAAACATTACCTCCACATAGGAACAGGTAGGAATAATTTTTAACTGTTTTTCACGTGCAAATTCAACTAAAACATCTAACAATTTTCGTGCTACGCCTTGACCACGCAAACAATCATCCACCCAGGTATGATCAGCCACTATGGTATTTTCATTGCGCCAAACATAACTGATTTCTGCAATTCGTTGACCTGCATCATTCAAAGTAAAAAACTCACCTTGTTGGCCGTTATCCTTGTGTTGAAACTGCATCGCTAGTCCTCACTTTGTATTTGACTGGAACCAGAATACGTTAAAAGTAGATTATTTTAAAACAGTGTGAATAGATAAAATTTGCACAATTACAATAAATATGCGATTCTTCAGCCATATTTGGATGAAATCCAAAACAAAATTAAGTTGAACAAGGGGAGTAGCCTCCTCCAAACCTGATCATGATGCCGTTTTAAAATGATCAGGTGTCAGAATATCGTCATTACACTTTGCAAAAAGTCGGTATCTGAGCATCTGAATTTACATAATATGAATATTCAGATGTAGGCAAGACCTTGATCATGTTGACACAGATGTTTAAATCATCTGGCAACAGGTCAAGGTTTTTTTTATGGCCGGTTGTCAGGTGTGGAGATTTTTATGGAATCCATTGGCAATTTATGGCTGTATTTAGCATTCTTCGGTTTAGTTGCCGTTATGCTCATCATCGACTTCTTGGGCTTTAGACAAAAACAGGGCCAAGAAGTCAAAATTAAAACCGCAGCGTACTGGAGTATGGCTTGGGTTTCTGTCGCCGTACTATTTGGTGGTGGCTTATGGTTTTACCTGCAACAGACAGCTGGGGTAGCCATCGCAAATACCAAAGTCATGGAGTATTTTGCTGGTTACTTATTAGAGAAATCCCTCGCGATTGATAACGTTTTTGTATGGCTGATGATTTTTGCTGCCTTCGCTATTCCTCCGGCATTGCAACGTAAAATATTGCTCTATGGGGTACTCGGCGCCATTGTATTACGTACCATCTTTATTTTTATTGGTGCCTGGTTCGTTCAGGAGTTCTCTTGGGTACTTTATATCTTCGGTGCTTTCCTGGTCTATACCGGCTTTAAATTTCTTAAAGGTCATGACGAAGACCCCAATATTGAAGATATGGCCTTACTCAAGTGGTTACGTAAACATATGCGTATTACCCCGCAGCTGGAAGGAGATAAATTCTTTGTCCGTCAAAACGGTCTGTTATGGACCACGCCGTTATTTCTGGTCTTGATTTTGGTTGAAGCTTCCGATGTCATTTTTGCAGTAGATTCCATTCCGGCTATTTTCGCGGTTACCAGTGATCCCTTTATCGTATTAACTGCAAACTTAATGGCCATTTTAGGTCTACGTGCCATGTTTTTCTTGCTGGCAGGTGCAGCATCTAAAATGCATTACCTGCCGTATGGTCTCGGTATTATCCTGCTGTTTATTGGTTTCAAAATGTTGATGCTGGATGTGTTCCATATGCCAATCTGGATATCACTCGGCTTTATTGTGATTGTCCTGTCCATTACCGCATGGTTATCGATTCGCTACAACAAGCAACAACAGTCACTTTAATTTTTAAATAAAATGATTCGGCCTTTCATCTCATAAATGGAAGGCTTTTTTTATGCCCCCTATTTCAAGCGACTGGATATTTATAAGTAGAGTTTTTTATCCTTTAGCATGCCGCTCAATGCATCGCACAGGGGAGAGGATTAACCCCATCAGATCGGGTTTAAGGGAAAAATTTCAGGTACAATCAATCGAAAAAATTCAAAATCGCAGGTTTTCAATGTCTTCTGTAGTTGCAACGACGGCGGTTCGCGGTCGCTTCCTAGATATTCAGAATACGGTTGCCCAAGCGCGTGATATTCACGACCAAGTGCGATATGTAGAAGATGGTTTACTGATTGCCGAAAATGGCAAAATTCGCTGGTTTGGCGACTGGCAAACCGGCCAGCAGCATATTCCGGCTGATGTCGAAGTTCATCACTATCCCGACAAGCTGATTGTACCGGGTTTTATTGATACCCATATCCATTTTCCGCAAACCGAGATGGTCGGGGCCTATGGGGAACAGCTGCTTGAATGGCTGAATACCTATACCTTTCCAACTGAATTGCAGTTTAAAGACAAAGCCTATGCCGACAAAATCGCGCAGTTTTTTGTCCAGGAGTTATTAAAAAACGGCACCACCACAGCTTTGGTTTTTTGTACAGTCCATGCGGAATCGGTCGATGCCTTATTTGCAGCCGCAGAACAGTATCAAATGCGTTTAATTGCCGGCAAAGTGATGATGGACCGTCATGCACCAGAAGATTTGTGTGACACGCCAGAGACTGCTTATCAGGACTCTAAGGCATTGATTGAAAAATGGCATAGCAAAGGCCGCAACCTGTATGCCATTACCCCACGTTTTGCACCGACCTCGACGCCAGAGCAACTGGCCAAAGCAGGGCAGCTGAAAGCCGAATATCCCGATGTGTATGTGCATACCCATTTAAATGAAAACAAGAATGAAATTGCCTGGGTCAAAGACTTATTTCCTGAGCAAAAAGGCTATCTGGATGTCTATCACCATTATGGTTTAACCGGGCAACGTTCGGTATTTGCCCACTGTGTACATTTAGAAGATACCGAGTGGGACTGTATGCATGCGACCGACTCAGCCATCGCCTTTTGTCCAACCTCAAATCTATTTTTGGGCAGTGGTTTATTTCCCTTAAAAAGAACCTGGGAAAAACAGGTCAAAGTCGGTTTGGGCACAGACATTGGGGCAGGGACGTCCTTCAGTCAGCTGCAAACCTTGAATGAAGCCTATAAAGTACAGCAGCTTCAGGGCGATAAACTCTCGGCATTTGAGTCTCTGTATCACGCGACCTTGGGCGGCGCCAAAGCGCTGGATCTGGAGGATAAACTGGGTAACTTTAACCTAGGCAAAGAAGCCGATTTTATTGTGCTGGATTTAAAAGCCACTGCACTGCAGGCACTGCGTCAGGAACATGCCAAAAGCATTGAAGATGCTTTGTTTGCCCTGATGACCATGGGCGATGACCGTAATATCCATGCCACCTATATTTATGGAGCAGCAGCCTATGTCAAAAAGTGAAGTGAGAAAAAAATCTGCTAAAAAGATCATTGTGTGGGCTGGAATTGCCCTGGTGTGTGCATTTTTACTGAAACGCGATACGGTGCAGCACAAGGTCTGATTAGATTTACGAGCGCAAAAAAGATGCATCTCTTAAACAGATGTATTAAAATTAAAACAACTTTAGAGGTGTTGCTGGTCAACACCTTTTTTATTTTTTGATTTGCTTTTAGGTATCTCCCCATGACCGTTCATATGAGTGTGATGATCTCAACTGAAGAAATTCAAGCCAAAGTCAAAGAGCTTGGTGCAAAAATTAATGCTCACTATGCCAATAGTGACAAAGAATTGGTGCTGATTGGTTTACTTCGCGGTTCTGTCATTTTTATGGCGGATTTATGTCGTGCAATCAGCAAACCACATGAACTCGATTTTATGACCGTATCCAGTTACGGTGGCGGTACGGTTTCAAGCCGTGATGTCAAAATTCTAAAAGATCTGGATGGTGAAATTCGCGGTAAAGATGTACTGATTGTGGAAGATATTATCGACTCTGGTAATACCCTGAGCAAAGTTCTAGAAATCTTGAGCACTCGCGGTCCCAACTCTATTGAACTGTGTACGCTCATCAGCAAACCTTCACGCCGTGAAATTGAACTTGAAGTGAAATTCCTGGGCTTTGAAGTGGAAGATAAATTTATTGTCGGTTATGGCTTGGACTATGATCAAAAATATCGCCATATTCCATTTATTGGTGAAATTGGTCTATAAGACAGACTGAAGATACTTAAAGTGGCCGAAGGCCACTTTTTTATGCTTTAAATTGCAACAGGCACAAAAAAACAACAGTTATTAGCAGGATTCATCTGTTTCGTGTTGGATAAATGATTAATTATAAAAATGAAAGCGAATTGAAAGTAAATAAATGATAACAAAAGGAGAAGACTGATGTGGTCACTGATCGTTGCAATCGTGGTCGGTTTTATTGCAGGTTTAATTGCACGCGCTATTCATCCGGGTAATGATAAGGCAGGATTTTTTATTACTGCCTTGCTCGGTATTGCAGGTTCTTTATTGGCCACTTATGGTGGGCGCTTACTCGGACTGTATGGTGAAAACTCTGCAGCAGGTTTTATTGCTTCGGTGATTGGGGCCATCATTATTCTGTTTCTTTATAACCTGGTGACCAAGAATTCCAGGGGTTAAATGTCCTGTCGAATCATGGAATAAGTCATAAAAAAGCACCGTACACGGCACTACTGTCCCATAGTTTGCTTTAAATAAAAAAACCTGAGTCTAAATAGTTAAAATATGAGTGCAAACAAACACTTTAACTATAAAGGACTCAGGTTTTGTCAC
>NZ_JBIQOC010000095.1:0-15512 GCF_044130295.1 Acinetobacter uliginosus
TCTCGACTAATGTCGCTGGGATATGGTTTTCTCATTGAATAATTTTAACAAATTCTTTTTTTAAGTGCTAAAAAAGAATGAAATTAATACTGGATAGGCTCTTAGAATCTGCGCACTTTATAGAGGTGTCGGTGCGGCAAGTGTTTGAAAAATTAGCTGAACAAAGTTTAAAAATGATGGGCTGGGAAATCGATAATCATTGGCCGCTTGATTTGGATCAATGTGTGATGATTGCAGCACCGCACACCAGTAATTGGGATGCCTTATATGCACGCCTGGCACTCAAGGCATTAGGGGTGCATGTCCGTTTAACCATTAAAGACAGTTATATGAAATTTCCTTTTGGCCCATTTGTACGGGCAATGGGCGGAATTGGAATTGACCGGACAGTGAAGAAGGCAGGAGAGCCACGCCCCAGCATGGTTCAGCTGATGTCGGATTTATTTAAAAACCATCCAAAATTGGTGATGTTGGTGACTCCAGAAGCAACCCGTGCCAAACAGGAACAATGGAAAACCGGGTTCTATCATGTAGCCATCAACGCAGGTGTGCCGATTGCATTGGCTTATATGGATTATGCCAAGAAGAAAACCGGGGTCGGTAAAATTGTTTATCCGAGCGGTGACTATGAAAAAGATATGGCTGAAATTATGGCTTTTTATGCACAAATTCAGGCCAAATTTCCAGAACAGTTTAGCATAGATACACGTTACTACCCTTAAGCCTTACTGTAAAGATAGGACTTCTCTGTCGAATTTTTAAGCGAAGCTAAGAGATGCAAATGGCAAAATCTTGGCTCGCTGTGCATGATGGATCAGTCAATGTGAAATTCAATTTTCGCTTAAAAAATTATTGATTTTGTGCCGGGTTAATCCCGCCTAAATGTTGGCAAGCTTCCTGATAAATATAATATTGTTCCTCGATCACTTCTGTTAATGGCACTTTAAATAACTCCTCCCCATCTTTATAGCTTTGTACATAAGATTCGGCTTTCTGGCGGCTAGAAGCGAGTGCCTGTTCATGATAGGAGGTAATCGAAGTATGCGCCATTTGTGCGGTTTCAATTTTATTGCACTGAAAATTTGCCAGCATTTTTTCTGCATGTTTCAGCTCATGAGAGGTGGTCAGAGAACAGCCAGAGAGAAGAATCATTCCTGCTAATAAAATCAAGGTTTTCATTTCTAGGAAAATGGATGATGGGGTTAGGTTATTGTATAAAGTTTTCCTGCCGATATATTTGATCTGCCCGACTGATTGGGTGTTTTTTGTTTAAGTGAGATTTATTGTAATTTTGACCGGTTGTTATAGATAAATAAGGTTGCAATATCTCAACATATAAATCTGATTTTTTGGAGGTAGGTACTACTCTTTAGAGCAGTGAATTGAAAATCAGGAAACAGCCAGAAGCAAATAAAAGGCTTAAAACTGTATGTTTAAATTGCGTTTCCGAAATTTTATAAAATAATTTTGCCCCTAAAATGGCAGGCAAACTGACACTGATCAGCAAAATTGTCATATAAGGCCAGAGCTGGATGTCAAGCGTGCCTTGCAGTAAATAGGTCAGTAAGGTAAACAGCTGAATGCCAAAATTAAAATGTCGTAAAACGTAACGTTGTTGCTGTTTGGGAAGATTTTTCAGCATGACCCAGGCAGAAGGCAACGAACCGCAAAAACCGCCTAAACCACCCAGAATCCCGCCCAAAAATCCAACCAGACTGTCTGCCAGTTTTCCGGATTGTTGCAGCTGTGGAAATGCCGGATTGAAAAACATCACCGGACACCATAACATCAAAAATAAGCCTAAAACCACTTTAAAGGCTTCGGGTTGAATAATATGCAGCAGATATGTGCCCAAAGGTACGCCAATCAGCCCGGCAATTAAATAAGGCAGCACCAGTGCTTTATTTAGATGGGGATGCTTTTGTTCATTGGATAATGAAATGATATGGCTCCATACCGAAGCAAAGACCACCAAGGGTGCAGCAATTTGCGGGGGCAGTGCCCACACCCAGAATGACATGGCAATTAAGGCAAAGGCAAAGCCGGTGAGTCCTTGTACAAAACCTGCGACCATTGCACCAAGAATAAATAACAACCAAGTCATAGAAATAGGTACAGATGAAAAGGCATTAGTATTCAAAAGATGGGTAAAAAAGCCAAGCTTATATTTAGCAGTATTTCTGCAAATCTAAGGAGAATTTTGTATAAAACCGCTTCGGAATCAGCTATTGGAGTTCGGCTTATGAATAAACAATGGATAAATGACTACAAGAATTCAACACGGACTCCCAATACTCTTCATTAAATCATTCGATACTGATGCTATGCGGTAAAAGAGGTGATGAACATGATGAAAAAAGTGATATTACTTTCTGTATTGGCAGTGTCAATAACTGGCTGTATGCTTGATCCTTATTATGATGACGATTATGGTGGTCATCGGGACCGCAACGGACATTATGACCGACACCATCATGGTGACCGTGACTGGCACAATAAAGACCGTCCGGACTGGGATCATGATAGAAATGACCGAGACTGGCGCTATGGTCGTTAATTAATCTATCTATCACCAATCTGAAATTGACTGACTACATTTGACAAAAAGGATTCCCTCGGAATCCTTTTTTTATTTTTAATCAGGATGCATTTTTTTGATACAGTCCTGCACGGACTGTTCCCGCCTTGCTTTGTTTAATCTGTTGCCAGGAAACAGGGAGTTTAAGCTGATTTAACTCGCGATCGGCCTCCACATAGATAAAGGCGCGGTCTTTAATCAGCGGGTCAGCAAGCTGGGCCAGTTCTTCCCATAAATCCAGACTATAAGGCGGATCTAAAAAAACCAGATCAAAGGTCTGTTTCAGGGTAGGTAAGGTTTGCTGTGCCGTGGCGACTTTGAGTTTGGCATGTTGGCTGGTCACTTTCAGCAACTGCAAATTATCGGTTAAAAAAGCAGCTTGTGCACGGTTCGGTTCAATCATTACCACCTGTGCTGCACCGCGGGATAAAGCTTCAAAACTTAAGGCTCCTGAGCCGGCACAGATATCGAGAACCTGTGCATTTTGAATATCCCACATCAGCCAGTTAAACAAAGTTTCACGGACACGGTCGGGTGTAGGGCGTAAGCCTTCAACACTGGCAAAAGGAAGCTGACGGCGTTTCCATTCACCGCCAATAATACGGAGTTGATTTTTCATAGATCAGTCACCTTCAACTTCTACGGGTTGTGCGCCTGATGCGGCTTGAGTAGCGTGCTGTGTCGCTGCTGCTGTTGTATTGCTCTGAACATTGGTCGCCGTATCCACTGGTGCCGTGCCACTTGGCAATTCACCCGGTTTGATGCCTGCGGTCATGAGGCCGCCACTAATTTGATGGCCCGCAGGACGGATCGGATTCTTTTTACGGGTGTATAACCAATAGTCAAACAGAGGACGAGCCAGCTGCGCGGCCGAACCACCGTGTTTACCATTTTCCCAAACAATCGCAACCGCAATCTCAGGATTTTCAGCAGGGGCAAAACCAATAAATAAACCATGGTCAAGCTGACGTTCACTTAATAATGCTTCGTTGTATTTTTTACCTTGGGCAATACTTTTGACCTGTGCAGTCCCGGTTTTCCCTGCAATATGATACAGTGGGGTACGAATACCACGACCTGTACCGGTCTCGATAACATCAATCATGGCATCGCGCATTTTAATCCAGTCTTCGGGTTTGCCGTTAAACTTAATTTTACCATCTGGTGCATTACGCATTTTAAAAGGTTTGGCACCATGGCTTTCACGCAGTACGTGAGGTGTAATATGCGCACCTTGGTTTGCAGTAATTGCAGTAGCCATAGCCAGTTGCAGCGGCGTTGCAGTAAAGGCACCTTGTCCGATACTGACTGAAATGGTTTCACCTTTTAGCCATTTGCTCTTACGGGTCCGCATTTTCCAGTCCGGGTTTGGATACAAACCGGTACTTTCACTCGGTAAATCGACGCCAGTTTTTTCACTAAAGCCAAATTGGCGCATCCAAGCATTCATTTTTTCAATGCCCATGCGGTAGGCCAAAATATAATAATAGGTATCACAAGAAACCACTTGAGCTTTATGCAGATTGACCGTGCCATGACCTGATTTGCGCCAATCACGGAATTTATGCGAATCGCCGGGTAAAGAAAAATACCCGGGGTCTGAAATGGCGGTGTTCCAATCCACGATATTGTAATGCAGCCCACCTAAACCAAACATCGGTTTAATGGTTGAACCTGGAGGATAGGCACCTTGTACAGCACGGTTATACAGCGGTTGGTCAAGATTGTCACGTAGTGCACTATAGTCGGTATTGCTAATCCCGGTCACAAATAAATTCGGGTTAAAACTTGGACTGGAAACCAGGGCCAGAATTTCTCCTGTTTTCGGATTTAGCGCCACAATGGCACCGCGACGACCCGCTAGTTGCTCGGTTGCTGTGACCTGCAAGCCATAGTCAATTGAAAGGTACAAGTCATTTCCGCGTACCGGCTCTTTACGACCTAAATTACGTAATACGTTACCGTGAGCATCAGCCTCGACAGATTCATTGCCTGGCAAGCCATGTAACAGATCTTCATAAGATTTCTCCACCCCAATTTTCCCAATCAGGTTGGTGCCGGCATATAAGTCTTTGTCAATCGACTTCAATTCTTTGTCGTTAATACGACCTACATAACCAATCACGTGCGCAAACAGCTCACCATGCGGATAGTAGCGCGTCATCTGGGTTTCAATATTGACCCCAGGAAACTCAAACTTGACTTCACTAAATTTAGCAATATCAGTTTCGGTTAAATTTAATTTTAATGATACACGTTCGGTTTTTTTAGCGGTCTTGATGCGGCTGCTAAAACGGTCGATATCTTCTTGGGTCAGGCTTAGAATCGGGGTTAAACGTTTGACGGTATCTTCAATATCTTTTACATCAGCCCGAGACATCGTCGCAGAAAATACCGGATAATTATCTGCCAGTAAAATACCGTTACGGTCATAGATATAGCCGCGTGCAGGTGCCAAAGGCTGTAGCCTGATCCGGTTCTGGTCTGAAGCGGTTGAAAACTCATTATAATGCGCGATTTGCAGATAGGCATAACGGGCAACAAGCAGGAGCAGAAAGAATGCCACAATCCCGATAGAGATAAAAACCCGATTGCGATAAATGCGCTTTTCTTGCTGAACATTTTTTAAAGGAAAGTGCTGCTTCATACGCGATCGACTTACATACAGGGGAGTGAAAAATCTGGTGGCACATTCTAACGCAAGTCAGCATTTTTTGATATTTGTTCTGGCGAACTGTTAGGCGGGTTTAGTTTAAACTTTGACTTTACAGACATTAAAATTGTAAAGTGCAGTATATAAGAGTTCTGATAATTCTGCTAAAGTCAAAATTCAAAAAAAGGACTGTACTAAAAAATAAAATTTAGGGACAACGATGAAAATAATCACAAAAGTGTATCCTTTGCTGGCTTTTTTTGCGCTGGTAAATATTGCTCATGCACAAGACCATTCATATTTACCTGAAGCGAAATTGACATCAGACAGTGCTAAAACATGGAATATCGGGGCTGGATTTACCAAAAAGCTTCTTCATCTGAATGCAGAATGGGTCAATCCTTATGGCATCGCCTATGCAAAAGCGGGTGTATTTTATAATGATGACTATAATGCCGGTGCTCAGGTCGGGTTTCGTTATCCTTATTACCTTACCGGAAAAGATAAAAACGGTTACTACCTGGGTGTCTATGCAGGGCATCTGGAAAGTAAACACATCAACAATGAATATGAAGCAAGACTGGGTGCGGGTATAGATTTAGCCTATGTATTGCTCAGTAAAGAACGGATTAGCAGTTTTAGTATCGGGATTGGTGCTGGCGAAGAGATGACGGATCAGAAGGGTAATGTGGTTGCAGAGACAGAACCCATGCTACAATTTTCCTATACTCTAAGTGTCGGTTTATAGTGAAAATAGTGAGCTTTTATAATTAAGTATTTTGTGATTAAAAAATTAAATATGGAAATCGTGCATGTTTGAGTACGTCAACGAATTGTGGCAAACCTTCTTGAATCGCCCTGATTTCTGGGCAGTACTTAGCATCATTCCTGTGACAGCTTTTGTAACTTGGGCACATGTGTGGATGGCACTGAAAATGGTGTTTTACCCCCTGACGTTTTGGGGATTCCACTTAGGGCCGCTCCCTGTCGGCTGGCAGGGGATTGTGCCACGTAAAGCCGGTCGCATTTCAGGAATTATCACCGACAATACCTTATCGAAATTGGGTTCTTTACGTGAATTTCTGGATGCCATGGATCCGGAAGATATGGCACGGATTATCGGTGAGCAGGTCGGTTTTGAACTTGAACATCTGATTGATGAAATGATGATCGACCGTAATGCGGTACTTTGGGAAAATTTACCCTATTCAATTAAGCGTCGTATCTATTCGCAAGCGCATAAACAGCTGCCGGGTATTTTAAGAGAATTAGTGACTGAGCTGACCATGAACGTCGAGTCACTTGTGGATATGCGTGAAATGGTGGTGCGCCAAATGGAAGGTGATCGCCGTTTAATGGTGAACATGTTCCTGAAAGTGGGACGTAAAGAAATCAACTTTATCTGGCATATCAGTGCATTAATTGGAATGTTCTTCGGTATATTCCAGATGATTGTCTGGTTTGTAGTGCCTTGGCACTGGACGGTTCCTTTCTGGGCAGCGGTGTGGGGTTTCCTGACCAACTGGATTGCCATCTGGATGGTGTTTAATCCGCTGGAACCGCATTATATTCGCTATCCACAGTTTTTTGCACGTACAGAAAGTCGCACGTTCCCGTGGATCAAACCGGTGATTCCACATATTGGCACCTATAATATCCAGGGTGCATTTATGAAACGTCAGGATGAGGTTTCCGATGTTTTTGCCCGAGTAGTCACAGAAGACTTAATTACGTTAAAATCCATTATGACTGAGATGATGTATGGCGGGAAGAAAGATAAAACTCGCCGTATCGTCAAACGCCATATTAACGAAATTATGGAAACTCCGATTGTTCGAACCTCTTTGCAGCTGTCTTTAGGACCAAAAGAGTATGCAAAACTCAAGACGGACTTGATCGATCGCTCGATTGAAATTACGATGGTGCCTGTATGCGACCCGGCCTTTAATGCGAGCCGTGCACAGAAAATCTATCAAATGTTTAGAGACCGTATTCGCGAGTTGACGCCAAGAGAGTTTCAGAATTTATTACGTCCTGCCTTTCAGGAAGATGAATGGATTCTGATTGTCTTGGGTGGCGTAACCGGATTTATAGCGGGTACAATACATTTGTTTGTGGCTTTCTTATAATTAGATGCTGGACTACATGACGAATAAAGAGATTCGTTATGCAAACGCATCACATATATTTGTTAAATGAGGATGTTTTTTTATGCGCATTATATTACTCGGACCACCTGGAGCAGGTAAAGGTACACAGGCTCAGTTGATCTGTAAGCGCTACAATGTCCCACAAATTTCAACCGGTGATATGCTCCGTGCTGCAATTCGTGAAGGTACTGAATTAGGTCTTAAAGCTAAAAGCGTGATGGAAAGTGGTGGTCTGGTATCAGACGAGCTTATCATCGGTCTGGTTAAAGAACGTATTGCTCAACCTGATTGTGTAAACGGTTGCATTTTTGATGGTTTCCCTCGCACTATTCCTCAAGCAGAAGCTTTGGAAAAAGAAGGCATCAACATTGATCACGTGATTGAAATTGATGTTCCAGACGAAGAAATCGTAAAACGTCTTTCTGGTCGCCGTCAGCACCCGGCTTCTGGCCGTGTTTATCATGTAGTTTACAATCCGCCTAAGGTGGAAGGTAAAGATGATGAAACGGGTGAAGAACTGGTTCAACGTCCTGATGACCAGGAAGAAACTATCCGTAAACGTTTAGGTTCTTATCACACTGAAACTGAACAATTGGTAGGTTTCTACCAAGGTTGTGCAGCATCAGGTGAAAATGCACCGACTTATGACAAGTTAAACGGTCTGCGTCCAATTGAAGAAGTTCAAACTGATTTGTTTGCCATTCTAGATCAATCAAAATAATCGTATTTCGATGATTTTGACAATCGAAGAGCCCTAAGTCATATTAGGGCTCTTTTTATTACGCTCTCAAAAAGGACACTGCTGTGAAGTTTGCTGTATTAGGGTTAATGGTCGTATTTCTGGCAGTATTGTTTGCTTTGTTCTATGTCAGTTTCAAGATGCTGAAAAAAGTACGTCAGCAAGAGCGTAGCGAAAATGCTGGTAAGGTGCCTGTGCGTCGGCTGCATCCCAAGTTACAGGCAGAACTCGAACAAAAACGCCAGCAAGAACAGGCAAAACAAAATAAAAAATAATGGCTTTTAAACGGAGCACATCACCTGGTTGAACTCATCTCACTTATGATTCAGCTTCAATGTTCTTGACAGAAATCGCACGGCCAGCACCAAATTCAAAACGATCTGGCCAGTTGCACACATCACACACCACACATTCATGACATTTGGGCTTGCGTGCAATACAGGTATAACGACCGTGTAAAATCAGCCAATGATGGGCATCGACTATAAATTCCTTGGGAATGACTTTGACCAGCCGGTGTTCAACTTCAAGCACATTTTTGCCAATAGCCAGACCGGTACGATTACCTAAACGGAAAATATGCGTATCGACTGCCATGGTCGGATGGCCAAAAGCGGTATTCAGCACCACATTGGCAGTTTTACGTCCCACACCTGGTAATGCTTCCAGATCAGCCCGATTGTTGGGCACCACACTATTGTGTTTTTCAATCAGCAGCTTGCAGGTTTTAATTACGTTCTCGGCTTTAGCGTTATATAAGCCGATGGTCTTAATATATTCTTTTAAACCCTCCACGCCTAAAGCATAAATGGCTTCCGGGGTATTGGCCACTGGAAACAGCTTATCGGTGGCTTTGTTGACACTGACATCGGTGGCTTGAGCGGAAAGAGTCACGGCCACCAATAGCTCAAAAGGAGTGCTGTAATTCAGTTCGGTTTTAGGGCTGGGTCTTTGCTCTCGTAAGCGTTCAAAAAAAATCTGAACCTGCTTTCTGGTCATGTTTTTAACTGCCATCATGAAGCTCCCAGAACAATCAGCTGCTGTTGCAAATCATCCAGCAGGGCACGTTTCTTGAGGTCTTCACGAACACTGAGCTGTTTTTCTAATTTTTTGATTTGGGTGCGAATTTTTGCCAGTTGAATAGTGGTTGCTGCATCGTGGCTTACCACAGGATCAGCTGTTTTTTCTACCACTTGAATCTCTGGAACCAAGTCACTTTGCGCTGAAAATTGGGCAAATAAGGCCGCATCAATATTGGCACGCACCACCGGACCTTTGCGGTTAATCCGGCGTTTCTCTTCACGCTGAATATGGGCGTAATAGCGCTTGCGCAGGTCAGTTTGTTCAGCAATACGCGCCTCTTCTGAAGGCACGACGTGGTTGTCTTCCACCAGGTCAATACAGTCGACCGGGCAGGGCGGAATACAGAGTTCGCAACCGGTACACAGGTCAGTCAAAATGCTATGCATGAGCTTACCTGAACCAATAATCGCATCGACCGGGCAGGCACTGATGCATTTGGTACAACCAATACATTCATCTTCACGAATAATCGCTTTCATACGTTGTGGACGACCATCACTTTGAATCGGCCAAACACTTTCTTCTGCTTTGAGTTTTGGGCGACCCAGCAATTCAGCCAAAGCATCGGCAACGGGTTGTCCGCCTGGTACACATTTATTGGCCTCTTCACCTTCACTTATGGCTTTTGCATAAGGGAGGCATCCATCTCGGTGGCCGCAGAGTCCGCATTGTGTTTGCGGCAACAGGGCGTCAATTTTTTGAATCAAGCTAATTTGAGTGTTCATGTATAACCGGGAGTGCTGGGCAAGCAGCGTGAAACAATGTGCTGGAGAGCAATACTAGCATGTTTTTACATAGAATTCCTGTGCGCAAAAATGGGACTAAAAATGCATTAATATCGGGCAAAATATTACATTGATATATATCTGAAAGTTATTTTATTTATAAATAAAAAGACTGAATAATTAAATTAAATATATGTTCTATATAGAAAATTGAAGTTTTTTTCAAAAAACTATTGCTGAATAGGTGCAAGTGATATTTAATGTTTTGCGCCAAAATATATCATTGATTGAAATTTTGACCAATTTTGATCCATTTTCTGCTGAGGATTAAGCGTTGAAATACAACAGCCTTAACGACTTCCTAAACTACGTTAAATCACGTGATCAACATCAACCAGAGTTTCTACAAGCTGTAGAAGAGGTAATGACTAGCCTTTGGCCATTCATTGAAAAGAATCCAGAATATGCTGATCATGGATTACTTGAACGTCTTGTAGAACCTGAACGTGCGATTCAGTTCCGTGTTTCATGGGTAGATGACAAAGGCCAAACTCACGTAAACCGTGCTTTTCGTGTACAGTACAACTCAGCTATTGGTCCATTTAAAGGGGGGATGCGTTTCCACCCTTCAGTGAACCTTTCAATTTTGAAATTCCTAGGTTTTGAACAAACTTTCAAAAATGCCTTGACTACATTGCCTATGGGCGGTGGTAAAGGCGGTTCAGACTTTGACCCTAAAGGTAAGTCTGAAGGCGAAATCATGCGTTTCTGCCAGGCATTAATCATCGAGTTGTACCGTCATCTGGGTTCAAATACTGACATTCCTGCGGGCGATATCGGTGTAGGCGGCCGCGAAGTAGGCTACATGGCAGGTATGATGAAGAAGCTCAGCAATGACACTTCATGCGTATTCACGGGTAAAGGCCTGACTTTCGGTGGTTCACTGGCTCGTCCTGAAGCAACGGGTTACGGTACGGTTTATTTCGCGGAAGAAATGCTGAAAACTCGTGACGATAGTTTTAAAGATAAAGTAGTGACTATTTCTGGTTCTGGTAACGTAGCTCAATACGCTGCTGAAAAAGCCATGTTCCTGGGTGCAAAAGTGGTTTCACTTTCTGACTCTGCGGGTACTGTATTCGTTAAAGACGGTTTCACTGAAGAACTTCTTGCTGAAGTGATGGAACTTAAAAACGTTCAACGCGGCCGTATTTCTGAGTTTGCGTCTAAACACGGTTTTGAATATATGGAAGGTCAACGTCCTTGGGGTATCAAGTGTGACATCGCGCTTCCATGTGCAACTCAAAACGAATTAGATGCAGACGATGCAGCTCAACTTCTTGCAAATGGCGTGATTTGTGTTGCTGAAGGTGCAAATATGCCATCTACGCTTGAAGCAGTGGAAAAATTCGTTGAAGCGAAAATCCTTTATGCGCCAGGTAAAGCATCGAATGCAGGTGGTGTAGCGACTTCTGGTCTTGAAATGTCTCAAAATGCATTGCGTTTAGGCTGGACGTTTGAAGAAGTTGATGAACGTTTACACGCGATTATGAAAGAAATTCACCGTAACTGCGTGAAATACGGTACTAAAGAAGATGGTACTGTAAACTATGTTGATGGTGCGAACATTGCAGGCTTCGTAAAAGTGGCTGATGCTATGCTTGCTCAAGGCGTATTCTAAGTCTGACTTGGTTTAAGTTTTAAAAAAACCGGGGCAAATGCCCCGGTTTTTTATGTCCTGAATAAACTATTTACTTAACCGTTGAGCGTTCAACCGTCATGTCATGGATATAAGCATATTTCGACTGATCTGCAGCAGGATGCTTGATTTCATAACGCTTGACCCTGATGATTTGTCGCTCATTGGGGTTATGGGTAAAACCTTCGATTTGATCATAGAATAAAGTCCAGTCTTTATCGACTTGGATTTTTATCCCGCTTTCACTGTATTTAACTTCCCGAACCTGTAAACAGTTTTGTGGGGCGACACCGCTACATGGCTTAGTTTCAGGTGAAATTTCCAGAAAAATGGTTTCAGCCTGAGTCTGATATTTGCTTTCAGGGGTCATGGTGCCAGTGAAAACGTATTTCTGACCTGTGGCTGAAATGAGGGTTAATGTCGGTTGTTGTGAATTTTTTAAATCTAAAATAAACGGTACTTTGCGGTTATTAAACAGATCTTTGGCAATGTTTTCTTGCTGCATGGAGACGTCTGGACATGCCATTTGGGTTCCCATGAGGGGGCCTGTCACGATCTGATTATTTTCAACTTTCCAGCTGCTACCCATACCATTACAGCTGGTAGCAATGCTCAAACGGCCTTGATCGTCAAAATTTAGTACCAGTGGTTTAGGTGCGGACCCTGTAGCTGTAAGCCATTGATAAGTGCTCAAGGTCTTATCTGCATTTTGTTGTTGAAGTACAGACACGGCGACATCTCCAACTTTTTGAATATCGCCAGATTGACAAGCTGCAAGCGTGAGTGGGAAAAGAGCCATTGCTAAAAGTTTAACTTTCATTTTAAAAGTACTTGGTTTTGAAGAATTTTTAATAGAATAACGTAAAGGTACTTAAAAAATATGGATACATTTTGGTGAATTAGGTATCAAAATGTATCCATAACTATAATTTTGTTAATAATTAATAAAAAGTTATGAGTTGATGTGCATCAGTCAAAACGGTAAATATCCATGCCCAGAGAACCCATACTGAAACTGCTATGCACAATACTGAAACGATGCCCAGTCCCCATCGCAAAGAACAGGGGAGCAAAATGTTCTAAGGTAGGATGATTACGCTCTACATAAGGGATACTTTGCCAGTCCAGAACCGCAGCATAATCGCTGTGATTCATTTTGCTGACCACATAATTCCGAAAAGTCGATGCCCACTCGGGTACAGTAGCAGCTTCACCATGCCATGCCAATTCACGCAGGTTATGGGTAATACTTCCCGAACCGATTATTAATATTTGTTTTTCACGTAATGGTGCCAGGGTTTGACCAATTTTATAAATCTCCTCAGCAGACATGTTCATCGGTAAAGAGATTTCTACCACAGGAATATCAGCCTCGGGATACATATGCAACAATGGCATCCACACGCCATGATCACGTGGACGAGTGCTGTTGGCATGGGCTGTAAAGCCAGCATTGGCCAAAAGATGCAGAACCTGTTCTGCAAGTTCAGGTTGACCCGGTGCCGGATAGCGGATTTCATACAGCTCAGGCGGGAAACCACGAAAGTCATGCCAGGTTTCTGGACGAACGCTACTACTCACTTCAAGCGCATTACTTTCCCAGTGCGCAGACATCACAATAATGGCTTCAGGCTTAGGCAGATTTAAGCTCAATCGCTCCAGAGCAGGACCTACCTGTTCCGGATTTAGCGCCAGCATGGGTGAGCCATGTGAAATAAATAAACCGGGTAAAGTTTGTAGATTCATGTTGATGCGCCTAATTTAAATAACATCGATTGAGGCTATGATGCCAAATAAAGAGAAATAGAATAAATACAATTTATATCAACATATTGTTCTTTTTTTAGAACAATAATGCACGGTCTGATCCAGTTGATGACTCAAGCTCAGGAATATGTTCGCTTTACACGATTTTGCCAAGCTCAAATCATCCCGTTCTGAACCTGCTTAACCCGCCCGGTGATAAGGATGATTATGGTTGATACTCATTGCGCGGTAGAGCTGCTCGATCAGCATGACGCGAACCATAGGGTGAGGCAGGGTGAGCTTGGATAAAGACCAGTGCCATGCAGCAGCTTTACGTACCGCTTCGGAGTGACCATCCGGACCGCCAATCGCCAAGACCACATCATTACCTTCCAGCATCCATTGTTTCATGGTTTCAGCCAGTTTTTCAGTACTGAATTCTTTACCCCCGACTTCAAGGGCAATCAGGGTTTCATTATGTTTCAGTGCATTCAGAATGCTTTCGCCTTCAATCTGGCGATATTTCAGAATATCGGCTTCAGAATCATTTTTTCCGCGTTTTGCCATAGGTAATTCTATAATTTGGGTCTGCACAAAAGGCTGGATACGTTTGAAGTAATCTTCAAAACCGGTGAGCACCCAGGCTGGCATTTTTTGACCGATGGTAATAATACGGATTTTCATAAGATTCGATGATTTAAGACTCATCTTTATTATAAACGCTAAAACTGATTTTACTTGTTTTTGAGCAACAAATTGCAATTGAAAAGGCGTGCCAGATGCTGCTTTAATCTTCAGCAATGGATTGAATATGCATAAGAAGAGAGGACGATAATAAATGAGATTAAAAAGGGATAAAAATTTAGGCTTATGGTTGAGCACCTTCCTTTGCACTCTTTTGTTCAATACTTCAAGTTGGGCATTACCGAGCATATCACCCGCCAGTAGCGATAATTTAAAGGTCTATCTGGAGCAAATTATAGGTCAGCAGGGGCATCGTAATTATAAAAACTCACAAGAGCTACAACGCGTTTCTGCCTGGATTAAAGAACAGATGCGTTTGTTTGGTATCTCATGCCAGTATCAAAATTATTCGGTGAATGGTTTGGGTTATCGCAACGTAGTATGTACCTTAACCACAGGTCATGCTGACAAAGTGATTGTCGGCGCGCATTATGATGTGTTTGGTGAAACTCAAGGTGCAGATGATAATGCTTCTGGAGTAGCAGGGGTGATTGAAACCGCACGCATACTGTCACAGCAGAAATCGCAACTGCCATATAATGTTGAATTTGTATTTTATACCTTGCAGGAGCCGCCATTTTTCAAGACCGAACATATGGGCAGTTTTGTACATGCAAAATCCATCCAGGCTCAGAAAGATCACATCCGCGGCGTTTATATTTTAGATATGATCGGGTTTTTTGATGAAAATCTGGTACAGGAGTATCCTGCCGGCCTGAAATGGGTTTATCCGCAACATGGTAACTTTATTGCGGCTGTCAGTAATTTGCAGTCGTATGATTTGGGTGCAAAATATTGTGAATCCATGCGAATACTGAAGCGCCTGGAGTGTCAACGACTGGTCGCACCGTCTTTTATCACGGGGATGGAGTTTTCAGATCATCTCAATTACTGGAAGCTGGATATTCCCGCCATGATGATTACAGATACGGGGCATTTTCGTAACAGGTACTATCACAGCGCCAAGGATACCTTGAAAACTTTAAATATTGCCAAAATGGCCAGTGTCATAGATGGTCTGGCTTATAGTTTAATAATTCAAGCTGATGAATAAGAACGCATAAAAAACGCAGTCCCCTAATGAAATATTGGGACTGCGATCAAAAGGTCATCCACCTGGAGATGTAGATGACCATTCACATAACTTATTAATAACTTTTTAAGTAGAAATAAATCAGAAACCTACAGCGCATCACTATCTATACCATATTAAATGGGGATGAGCTGCTGGTTTTTCAAGTTGATGCTTTATAAATATCGTCAAATTTTTACATAAAAAAAGAGAGCCGAAGCCACTACTGTCCCATAGTTTGCTTTAAATAAAAAAACCTGAGTCTAAATAGTTAAAATATAAGTGCAAACAAACACTTTAACTATAAAGGACTCAGGTTTTGTCAC
>NZ_JBIQOC010000096.1:0-15104 GCF_044130295.1 Acinetobacter uliginosus
TCTCGACTAATGTCGCTGGGATATGGTTTTCTCATTGAATAATTTTAACAAATTCTTTTTTTAAGTGCTAAAAAAGAATGAAATTAATACTGGATAGGCTCTCAGAAAATTTAGGTCTTCATCACTGATGGTGCCATTGGTGGCCGAAACCACCCATATTATAAAATGTGCAGTATCGAGCTGACTAAAAGCTACTTTTGCATCAGTCCTTTCCGAATTAAATTGCTCATCTGTATTAGTGTATCCAGGCGTATCCAATAACGCTAAGTTGTGCCATTGAAATGAAATATCCTGAATAAATGCTGATTTTAAAAGCCCTGAAACTTCACTGCCAAACTGTTCATATTCCTCATGCGTGAACGAAAGAAAATCCTCTTCCCTTAAATTTATATCTCTATTAAAAACATTAAGCGCTGTCATTTTGTCTTCATCGCCAGACATTAAATAAGTCGGAACTGATGTTGTAGGATCAACTTGTACGACTAATTTTTTACTGCCAAGTAGCGTGTTCAGAAAACTAGATTTCCCTGCACTAAAAGCTCCCCCCACCCCTATTACATTCTTTTGCGCTAAATATGGAAAAACACAAAATGCTTCAAAACGACCTAATTCCAATTGAAACATTTTTAAAACTTCAGGAAAGTTAGGTGGACAACCATCTAAAGCTAATTGAACCAAATTCCGTTCAATTAAGCTTTTTAATTCCGAAACCAATTTCACATGTTCAGAATCATTTGCCTTTGTATAAGATGCTTGAGCAAGCAAGCGATATCTTTCATTCAGGTCAAAATTGTAAACTTTCTCTGTCATAATTACTGCTCAATATAAGTTTTCAATGCAGTGACTAAATTCACCATCGGCACTTTTAAATTTTCCTGAGGTACATATAACACTTCCTTGCCATTAATACTGAGCTTGGAATCACTTTTATCAAAACGAATACTTTGAATATCATTTAGCCGAATAAAAAAACGTTTTGACAGCATATCTTTGCAGTACAACTCTGAATATGTGAGATACAAACCATTTTCCGCATTTTTAAATAATGTTGTCGTATCAACAAGTACCAAAGGATCATCATTATATTTTCCATATTCGCCATCCCCTTCATAAGCATAGGCTTTAATGGCTTTTTCCGTTTTTTTACGAATACTGTAAATATCATCAATGACATATATGCCTGCACTCGGCCGGCTAATATTATCCTGAGCATCCTCTAAAATTTGTTCTAAACTCCGTCTCTGAGGTTTCTGCGTCTGTTGCTTAATCTGTTCAGCTTTAGCTGCTAAATCCTGAGTTCTCAGCATCTCTCGTTCATGCTCATATCTGGCTTGCTGTAATGCTTTTTCCTGTTCAATTTTCAAAGCTTCACGTTCAAGCTCAGTTTGATATGCTGCTAGTTTTTCCTGTCTCTCTTGCTCAATTTTTGCTTGATCAGCTAAATATTTTTGCCATTGCGTTTCAATATCAATATCTGCATAAACTGCTAATTGATGAATCTTTTCAAATAATTTTCTTTGAAATTGATCTACTTCTATTTGTTTTTCCATCGTTTGGAGATGCTTCTTCATAGCATCAAAATACTGGTTAAAGTTTTCGAGAATACGTGACTCTTGATACTTTGAACTCCATTGAACAAGATACTTATCCAATCGATGACGATCAAAATTACCAGGCTGTCGAGCTGAAAGTGCTAATACATCGATAACATCAATCTGATCCTGAGCTAGTGTATATTGAGTTAGCCTTTTAATTTCACTGAGATCATCGGGTGACTTTTTATCAGCCCTGCTGATCACCACTAATTTAGGAATATCGGAACGGATTGTTTTTAAAAATTCAATATCACTCTGAGAAATCACCCCTTGATCTGCAGAAATCAACCAAATCAAACACTGCGCATCATTCAACTGAACTTTGGCGATATGTGCATCACACAGACCTTGCTCTATATCCTCATGATTACTGTATCCAGGCGTATCTAAAAAAGCTAAATGAGGCCATCGCTGTTCAGGCTGATTTAAAAGGATTAAATCTATATTTTCAGTCAATTCATACAGCTCTTGTTCTGCATGATGCGTTAAGCTTTTAAATTGCTCCAAGCTCAAATCTTGCTGCTGTGCATTTTTAAGCACAGCCTTAATTTTTTGATGTTCGCCGTGAATTAAATAAGTTGGTATAGACGTTGTAGGATCAATTTCTACACTTAAAATTTTTCTGCCAAGTATTCCATTTAAAAAACTGGACTTCCCGGCACTGAATGCACCGCCAATTCCAACTATCACTTTATCTGCGAGTTCAGGCAACATGCAAAACTTATAAAAATTCTCCGTTTCATGTGCAAATTCCAGGCTGAATTGACTATTTTTCAGCAATGAATCCTTTTTTAGAAGCCCTAAATTATCATTAAAATATTGCTTCAGATCCTCATACATTTGACCAATTTCTGTATGCTTATTCATTGCTATTCCTTAAGATTTTAATTTTTGTTGCATATCGTGAATAACTTTTAAATCCGCTTCATAAGTCTCATGTAATTCTGCTCTTTCTTGAGCATTTTTCTTAAGCTGCTCTTCGAGCATAGAAATCGAATGCTGGGATTGACTCACTTTTTCATTGATTTGATCTTCAACGTGCTGATTAACTGTGTAGAGCTGTTCCTGGAAAATTGAACCTAAGTTTATTTGAACTTGTTCAAGCACCTGCGGAATAATTTTTCCTCGAACATGATCACGTGCAGCTTCCTTTTGTTCTGCTCTTTGCTGATCACGATTATAATCCGACATAAATGCTTTAAAAATAGATGTAACTACAGGTAAGATCATGGCTGCTAATGGAAAACGCTTTAATACAAACGATAAAATGCTTATGATCCCTGTCAAACCAAAGTCAAATACAGCACTATCTGTATTTTCTTGATCAAATTGAAAGTTCTGATTGACCATCAAACTGGGTAAATCTGTTTCTATTCGATGAATATATTTATCAACTAAAGGTTTGAAATATCGTTCCATTCCTTCAGTTAAAGCCATTCGTACACTGTAACTCAAATCACTTTCAATACTGCTTTGTGATATCAAGGCAGCTGCATATTGATCTGTTTCACCTAATAGACGGTTACGAATATGATCTATCACATTATTTAAAACAGATGGAAGCTGTTCTTTCATCTTCTGATGTTCGATAGCCAATTTTTGTTTAAAGTTTTCAGTTTCATCAAGGAGTTGCTGTTTCCTTCCTTTCAGTTCATCCGCAGTTAAATCTTCCTGATTCAGCAAAATAGTCACATGAGCCGCTATATCATCAATGACTCGAGTAACTTGAGGCACGACAGTGTCTTTAAATCGCTTTTCGCTCAAATGTTCTAATTTTTGAAATGCCTCAATTGCTTCACCAACATTCTTCTTCTTAGCAGATACAGATACAACATCCAGATAATTATTTTCTGGCAATAGCGAATGCACTTGCTCACTGATTTGCTGTTTAATCGCCTCTATTTCATCCGGTGTTTTTTTATCACTTTTAGTAATGACCACAACAACAGGTGCTTTATGAAGTGCTAATTCCTGCAGAAATTTTTTGATACTGTCCTTTAAGGTGCCTTCTTCACTACTCACCGTGATCACATAAGCTAAACTGCGGCCTAGATAATGATGAATCGCCTGCATATGTGCATCAGATTTTGAGTCCAAACCTGGCAAGTCTGCTAAACATAAATGCGGAAGCAATGCTAAAAATGGTTGATTAAGCTGTACTTCAATATGCCCATCTGGCATCAAGTCTGAAAACTCTTGCTGTTTTAATTCTTGCGCTGTCAAATTTTTAACAAACTGATTTGCTTTATAACCTTTTATACTTTCTTCTTCCGCAAAACTGATCTCAGTCGCCAAATTGCTTGCAGGATCTATTTCAACACACAGTAGTTTTTTCTCAACCAAAGCATTAACTAAAGAAGATTTACCCGCACTGAATGCACCAATAAGTGGGACTCGAACTTTAAAATTGTCAACATGTGGTTTTAGCTTATATAATTGTTCAACAGATAGTCCATATTTTTGAGATAAAATTTCAATTTCTGGAATAATTGTCTGTATATCTTGCTGTATCTGAAACATCTTTGTTTAACTCTCTTAAAATTAATTTTTTAAAGCATTTGCCAATTCTGGCATTTCATATGATTCAAGTATGGCGCCTAATGTTTTTAAGCTCTTTTTGATTTCTCTATCTTCATTATGAAAAATGTCTTGATAAACTCGTGTGACTTTACCGCTAATACCTAAAGCAAATTCCTGCATCATAGAAGGTTGTACTAAACCAACACATCTTCTCCTATCTTTAGTCAAAATATCCAGCAGACTTGATTCATCATCTGAGTAAACAGCATTAGATGTGATCAATCTTGCTTTCTGAAATAATGGTAATAGTTCTTGCTGTGTATGCTTAGGCAAAATATCACTTAACTGATCATCTACAAGTCTTAAAATTAAAGCCTGAGATAGACTTAATCCTTTTACTGACTGTTCCACTTTTTTCCATCGCCAGTTATAAGGCATACAATCCCGGCGACATTCCAATGGAAATAATGTTTCCAATAAATTTAAATCTCTTTGAATTGTTCTTTGAGTTGTCGTAATCCCCTTAGCATGTAAATGCTTTTCAATTTCTGTTGTACTGACATATTTACTATTTAATAAAAACTGAACAATCATCCATTGACGGGTGATAACCTTCGATGACTCGTGGCTCATTCTAATCTCAGATCTTAAATTTATATCTTAAGTATATATTTTTTATTTATATTTTTGAGTAAAATTTTAATCAAGTGCGACACAGTTTGACTAGGATATATTGAGAATTACGCGAATTGATTACGCTCGTACAAAGATAAATGCTACAGTATAACTTGAGTCAGTTTTGTCTCAATGCATCGTAATACGTGTGAAGCCCTTTAGGGCATATTGACATTTATTGTTCAAAAAATAGCGAAAAACTAAAATTCATTCGTCAAACCAAATTCACTTCTAGCTATGCCTCGTACAATCTTGACTGATCAACACTGGTTAAAGCGACACTACGAAAACTTGGTTGTCTTAATCTAAATAAAGACTTGATCATTAAACAACGTTAAGTAGAGCATCGGAATAAGTTTGATTTCTGCCATATCTACCTTTTGATTCCACATATCATTAAGTATTGTGGTCAAACCAAATCAAGAAATTTCATCGATTTATAAAATTATGATTTTAATAAGACCACTTAGTTATATACGACAGGCTTTAGATGCAGGTTTATTCATTTCCGGATATATTGCAAGTTTTGCAACAAAGCCTATCGATTTCAACATTTACGAGTTTTATATTAAAAGATCAGCAGCTATTAATTTTTCCCTATCATTAGAATACAATTCATCTATTTGCCTTTTTAATAGAGAAATTTGACTCATAAATTTATCTGTCTCTTTACTCTTTAATTGGATGCTTTCAATACTATCTCTTAACATATCTAATTTTTTATTATAAACATCTGAAATAATAGTTTCCGCATAATCTGATAAATTCTGATTAAAGCTATCTAGAATCATTTGTATTAACTGATATCTTGCAATTTCAATCTCTTTCGCTTGCTGATTATTCTTGGATTGCTCTGTATGGGCATCATAAAGTTCATAACCTGCTATAAGAACTTGTACAGCAATCGCACCTTTACCAGCCCATTTACCTAGTGTCTTTTCCCAACGACCTTTTAGTCCTGGAATTTTTAATTTCCTTCCCTGTAATAAAATCTGTTTCAAATTCTCTTCCTTAGAAAGCAATTCCATACCATTTTTCAGTAAACCTTTAATCAATTGATTATCTTGACCATTACTATTTGGAAATCCGTCTAGCTTTTTTTGCCATTTCTTTAAAGCATTAAGGTTGTTATGTTCTAATTCATTTTTAAGCATATCAACCATTTTATCCTGTAAAGACAAAAAAAGTTGATTGATTTCTGCTTCTGCAATCTCTTGTGTTTGTGAATGATCAAGTACTGCTATTACTTTAGGCTTGGAGGATTGAACCAACGAATCAATTTTATGCTTGGTATCTAAACTTAGACTTATTTTCTCTTGTTCAATATATCTTTTTTCATCAAGCAGAGCATTATATTCAGATGCCCCATCTTGCTCATCTGATATATGCTGCTCTAGCGCACTAAAAATATGCTCAGACAAATATAATTCTAAAGATTTTAAATATTCTTGATGGCTAGTATTAAAGTCCAACCAATATTGAAAAGCCTCTTTAAATTCATTGAACCCAGAATTGTTTAATATCGTAGTTTTACCTTCAATAATACCTTTACATGCAGAACGTAAACGAATTGGAAATATATTAATTGATGCAATAGCTTCATTACTAATTCGATAACCTGAACCTATATTTACCAAATTCTCTTGAATTCGTATCACGACTTGATCTCGTTTTTCATTATCATCTTTTTTAAATTGATGATTAAAAATAATAAAAATATTTTTTCCTACACTTAACATTTCGAACATACGTTCATATAAGTTTATTGCATCAACATCAGTTTCCCTAATTATAAAAACTACAGCGTGAATATGTTTAAGATATTCTTCAGTGACTTGCTGATGCTCTATAGGTGCATTAATCCCTGGGGTATCACAGAGGATTATGCCATTCCAAGCATATTCATGAACTTCATCTGTCGTGGGAACATCATCAACTTGGGCAACCTCTTTAGCCAATACTGTATTAATAAAAGTGCTTTTGCCAGCATTATATGCACCGAACAACATTACTTTTAAACTGGTTGCATTTTTCAGTTTATTAAATTGTTCAACCTTTGCCTCAAAATCTTTTTTTTGTTCTAGAGTTAGAATATCTGATGTTGAAATGAAAGACTCTATTTTTTCAACAACTAACGATAGTTGATCTGTGTTAAGCGACATTTTTTATTCCTACAGAAGTCTTTTCAATATTTTTTTTAAAAGTATCAAGTACATCTAAAATTTGATTCATATTTTGAGAATACAAGTTCAGTTCCTCACGTATATCATTAAAACTTTGTTTGATCATAGAAGGAACTTGGGATTTTAAATATTGATTCAAGCTTTGATCTAAAGCTACACTGTTAACCCCAACAACTTCTTTGATGGTTTCTGTCTCAACGAATATCTGCTCACCTAGCGCATCTGCACCGATTCCACCAACAATTGCACCGAACAGACCACCAACTACTGTACCTACTGGGCCAGCACCAACGGTGCCAGCAAGTGCGCCCGTAGCTAATCCACTCACTATCCCCCCCGCAATACCTGTTGCTTTGCTTAAAACCTTACCTTTAACTTGTTCAATTTCAAGTGTTTCATCTTCGAAATCTTTAAATGTTTCAGATAAAAGTTCATGAGAGACCTGTTTTATATTTGCCATCAACTGGCCCAATGATTCAGACAAAACTTTATTTACCAATCGATTTAATTGATTATTGAGCTCTTTTACTAACTGTTGTTTATCTTTATTTTTTGAATGCTTCTGAATCAATTTATCCACGACCAATTGCATTTCACTTTGTACAGTTAAAATAGTATGTCTTTCCTGCTGGTCAAGTTTATCCGTTGTCTGCATTAAAGAGATCATGACTTGATTCAAACGTTCAATAAATATCTCATCTATACTACGTACAATTTTACCCTTCAGAAAGTTTTGAGCTTGCTGCTGATTTTTAATCAGCTTATAAGCACTTGCCTCATGAATAAGTTTAGTCATTTCATTAAGTAATTGCTTGAGACCAGCTTCTTCAAAATCTTGTTCTAACTGCTTACTCTCTTGATATGCAAATAAAGAAATAGACAATGGAGTTCTTAGCAGTGAACGAATTGTTTCTTGATTTTTCTCGATATAACATTTTAAACGGTTATACACATCTTTTTCTTGTTTAGCCCTATTAGCAGCCGATTTGTTAACAAAATATTCATCGCCCGAATCTTCATCTTCTTCCAAGTAATCACTTCCAGTGATCAAAGGCAATAAAGGTTTTTCTTTAGAAAGTTCCGCTTGTAAATCTCTGAGTTCATCTATTTGACCTGGTGATCCTGAAGGCGTTAACCATAATACGGCATCAGTGCAATCTATAAAATCTTGAGTTACTTGACCATTTTCAGGTGTCACCGAATGCAGCCCTGGAGAGTCCAACAGCAGAAAATTCTCCCCTAGTGTGACGCCTTGGATACTGGCCGTCGTTTCTATACACCCTTCTTTAAATTTATCTTTAATTGGCTCAATTTGACCATTTCGAACAGTAAATCTCTCAATTTGGTCCGAATCAAAGATTGAAGCAATAAAATTACAGAATGAACTTTTTCCTGCATTGACCTTTCCATAAACCAAAAAGATAATTCTATTCTGGTACTTTTTTGCAAGATACTGTGCTTCGATGACTTTGTTCAGCTCAATATCCCATTTTTGGAAAATACTTTTAAATTCACTTTGCAATGCCTGAAATTCTTTAGCCAAAGGACTCTTAACTTGAAAGTTATAGGATTTATCTAATCTTTCAAATAAATCACGCTGCAAGTGTTGCTTGTGTTTTTGGATGATCTCATCAGCTTGCTGCACATATTGAGCATGATCATGACTAAACTTTTCAAGCTCTTTAAAAAATAGTTCCTTAGCCATTATTCTGCTCTTTTAAACTTTTAAGATGTGCTTCAATTTGTTTAGTTTCAAAATCTAAATCACGAATCGTTTTCGCTAATTGTTTTGCAACATCTGTTTTAGCCCAATGTTCTTCCACTCGTGTTCTGACTAAACGTATATTTTCTTTGGAAACCAATAAACCCTGTATGCTTGATTTAGCATGAGTATCAAATACATACTGCACTGCTAGACGACTAAATTCAGTATTGAATAATTCATTTCGTTTGTTCAACTGCTGCTTCTTGAGCTCCTGTTGCTGTGTATAAGCTGCCTTTTGTCTCTTTTTTTCATTGTCTTCTTCAATTCTTTTTTTTGCTTGCTCATCTGCAGCATTCTTACTACTTGAAGAACTATCATTACTTAAAGCAACAGCCGCTGCTGCAGCTGCTACTACCCCCAAACCAATTAATAACGGTAATGGCATACTCTATTCCCCAAATTAAAAATTTTGCTGAATTTTATTCATCATTTGTTTGACATCATTTTGAAAATTCGTATGCATCTTACGAAGTTCCTGCTGTTTTTCAGCCCTCTTCTGTTCAATATACTTTTTTTGATTTTCCAAATAATGGATGATTTCCTGTATTAAATTATCAAATTCATCACGTTGTAATGTTGAGTGCTCATAATTTTCGTGTAACATCTGCTGAAGCTGCCCCATATTACTTCTGTCTTGTTGCACTGAATTATTATTCGATAATCCTTTAAAATAACGTGTGGTAGAGATACAGATATTTCGAATTTTTATGTCCTGCACTTGTTGCTCAATACGTGCATAAACTATTTCAAACTGTTCAGCTCGAAGTTGATCTTGCTGTGTTAAAACCAGAATAATCTGTGATGCTGATTTCAAAGTCAGCAGCTCGTTCAAATAATCTATTTCTGCTTGATCTAATTCTCCAATTCTTAAACTATGGACAAAAAGAATCAGATTTGCCTCTCTGGTGATTGCATCTACTGCATGACTATCATCTTCGCCTTCTATATCTGCATTTAGACCAGGTGTATCGATCCATTGGATACCTGCAGATTCATCAATAAAAACATCATTTTTAATGGTAGTTCGGCAGTCTGCAACCTTAAAATGATTCTCAATACCAATCAGTGCATTTAAGAGTGAACTTTTTCCATGATTATATTTGCCATACACTGCGATATTAAATAAGTAATTTTCTTTTGCTGACAAATATTCTAATCGTGCAATCTTTTTATCTATCTCAGGAAATTTCTGTTTTAAGGCAGTAAAATTGATCTTATTCATATTTTAACTTCACCCTATATGACTCTGAATAATGATGTTGTTGCTGTAGTTGATTACAAACTTCTGCATTTTTTTCATAAAAATTAATTTTCTTAAAATCTTTCTGAAAATAGGTTTGATACATTTCATCTATACGACATACCAATGGCCTACTGTGATAAATACTACAGCCTTGGCTTTGGACATAATATATACACTTACCATCACCATGATGAAAATCATGCAAGACTGGAATCTTATCAAGAGCTAAACAACATAGCCCACATTGAGTACAGGGAAATTGCTTCATGAACGATCCCACTTTTATTAACAAGTCATTTTAAAATTGATTACTTATCTAGGTAAATATATCTTATTTAAATATAAAAATTAATTTAATATTTGAAGTTTTGTTATATTCATTAGACCTCATTCATAAATCATTTTTTACTTAGTTCCAAGTTGTAGATTCCAGCGATTAAATTGAATTGGACTGCTCCCTGTATCCTAGACATAAGATAGCCTCATTTTGAAGCTGTCTCGAACGCTTCTGGGCTCATACCATCGAGATGCGAATGACGCCTGATTCGATTGGAGAACATTTTGATATAATCAAACACATCCGCACTAGCCATTTCTCGTATTTTATAAATTCTCTTTTTAATTCTTTCCTTCTTTAAACTGCTAAAAAACAATCAAGTTACTATAGTGGCAAGAAAAAGCCCCATACTTTCAAAGTACAGGCCATCGTTCACTACAAAACTCAGCAAATTCTGAGCCTATGCACCAGTCGCGGTGCTGTGCATGATTTCGAACTATTCAAACGAAATTTACACCAAATTCCTTTCGGTGCTTTTATTCTTACAGATAAGGGCTATCAGGGAATTTATGCATCATATTCGAATAGCCTACTGCCGTTAAAAGCCAAAAGGCACTGTAAATTGGATCCTGAACTCAAAATCTATAATCAAGAAATCAATCAAAGAAGAATCAGGATTGAGCATGTTTTTGGTCGCCTGAAAACCTTCAAAATCATTGCTGAGCGTTATCGAAATAACAGTAAAAGACTCGGTTTGAGATTCAATTTAATCACTGGAATCTACAACTTGGAACTAAGTAAAAAATGATTTATGAAAGAAGTCTAATATTTTTGTATCAATTTCCAATATAAAGCTAGCTAGAGAGCGTTGAAAATTTATTAACCTCCAATGCACTCTAATCCAGTGTAATTTTTAATTGTTGTTAATCCTTGTTCTAATGATCCTACAATCACTATTTGTGCATTTGCACGTCGTGCAGCTAAAACCCCAGCCTCAGTATCTTCAAAAACAATACAGTCCTGAATTTTTACACCCAATTTTTTAGCAGCGAGTAGATAACCTTCTGGTGAGGGTTTACCTTCTTGTACATCCTCTGCAGAAACAACCCTATCTGGCATAGGTAAACCTGCTGCCTTTAAACGTGCTTCAATCAAAATCCGTTCAGAAGAACTGACAACAGCCCATGGAATCTTCTGTTCAATTAATTGATCAAGAAAATTTTGTGCACCACAAATGGCCATGGTTTGATCGGCTGACTGGATAAACTGTTTAGTGAGTTTATGATAGTGTACTTGAACATACTCAGCATCGACAAATTCCTGAACAATATCTATCGTTCGTTTACCATGACTAAAATCGACAACTGTCTGTGCACATTGACCAACTTGAACTGCCCATGTACTTAAAATTTCAGAAATCACCCCTGTCGACTCAACCAAAGTGCCATCCAAATCAAATAAGATGGCACTGGCTTGAATGGGCGGATGATCTTGAATATCAAGAATCATTCACCAATCTCATTCAATAATGGAATTAACAACTTAGACGTATATTCAGCTTCCTCAATGAGTGGCCAACCCGACATAATTAATGCAGATAATCCTGCTTCTTTATGATAAGTCTCAACTTGTGCTGCAATATTTTCAGGTGTTCCCACTAAATATGCTGCTGATGAGGCAAATCCAAAGATATCCAAAGATGACCATGCACTCATGCCTGCAAATAAGTTATCTTCCAAGCGCAATGATTCAAGTGGTGGCAGGTGACCTTTCTTTAAATAATCGATCCATTCTTGACGCTGTGCATCAGGGGATTGGAAATTTGTTAAGTCTTGTTCACCTAAGGTTTTACGTTTGATCGAAACATCGAGTTTTTGTTTAAGTAGCTCAACACCTGTTTTTTCAAAGATTTGATAGAATTGCTTTTCTGCTTCTCTCTGAGTTTGACGGACAGTCACACTGGTAAGTGCACCTAAATCTGCATAAGTGCGTTGCTGTTTTTCTGCAGCTTTTACTGCACGAGCAAACTGATCTTTAACACGATCAAGTTCACGTAGCATTAATAGATAAACATTAACTACTTTCCCTGCATGTTCAATCCCTGCTACAGAGTCCCCTGTGCCCCATAATGGAATCCCATTTTCAGTGGTTGGCTCAATAGTAAAATCTGTATTCGGAAACAGTGAACGGTTACCTTTACGGTAATGTTCTTGAAATTCGTTCCAGTAATTTTCACCTAATTCATAACGTGTTTCAGGCGTCAGTGTCACACCATATGTACCAATACGCTGAGGTGTACCATTAATATGGTTGAACAATAAACGGCTACCATGAAATTTCTCAAAGGTGAGTGCCTGTTCAGCCAATAACTTCGCTGGGGTTAAACCCGCATATTCAGCCACCAAAAACTTCATTTTTTCAGTAAAACCAGCGACTGATGATGCTGAAATCAAAGGATCATTCGGCCAAGTTGCAACAAGTGCACCATAGAAATCCCCTTGATCAATAGTTTGTGCAAGTTTTTTATAGCGTTGAAAATCGACTGGATAAAAACCGTCTGGTATCCACGGATAGTTTCCATCCGCCATACTTAAATACCAAAGTGCTTTAATTGCCATAATGTGTGTTCCTTATTGTGCAATCAGAGTTAAAGGTAAGCTCTGATTTGCTGACCACTCCTCCATCGAACCATCATAAATTTTGAGATTACTTGCACCTGCCTCAAGCAATGCTAAGGCTGCACCACTTGCAGTCACACCACTACCACAATAAATAATGATTTCATTGGAGAGTTCTAAAAAATGTTGCTGTAAAAATTCAGAATCAATGGTTTTGAATTGACCCTGCTCGGTTAAAAAATGAGAAAAAGGTATGTTGATGCTGTTGGGAATATGTCCTGCTCGATGATAACGAAGCTCAGAACCTTCAAACACAGGTTTGCGGAGCACATTAATCAAATGAACATCTGTTTTACCCTGGCAGACTTTAGCTACATCGGACAAGCTTGCGAACATATTGGTATTGAGCTGAACATCATCAGGTAGCACACTTTGAGTATGCTGTAATGAAGGCTTTAACCAAGCAATATGGCGAATCTTTTGAGTCTCCCACGCTTGCCATCCACCATGAAGGACATAACATTGAGGATGACCGTAAGCAGATAATACCCACCATAAACGTGCCGCCCAGATATGGTTAGCCCTGTCATAAATCACGATGGGTTTATCCCAACTCAGTCCAAAAGATTCAAAGGATTGTTTAAACTCATCAAGCGATGGACATTGATACTGTAAATTACCTGTCTGCTGGCTAAAATGTTCAGTCAGATCAACATATTTTGCATGTCCAATGTGACCTTGTTTGTACAATGCCAATGCCTGTTTAGAGGTGACTGGATCAGCTGTTTTCTCACCAACCTCAAGGATTTGTACATACTCAAGTTTGGTGAGTTGTTCAACTGAAATCAAAGCACTCATGCAGCTTTCAGCTCCTCAATACTGAACTCTAAATGTTTTTTAAAGTCATCAGCATTGACCAAGTACAATTGATTGATAAACTCACGTTGAAAATCACCTGGTGCCTCTGTTGTTAAATGTGCTTTTCTACCTGCCACAGCAAAATGAGCATGTGCACTCACTACAGCATTAAATGGATCTGTAATCCCTGCATATGCAGCTACTAAAGCACCTAAGGAACATCCTGATGCCGTCACCAATGGGAAAAATTCACTCCCACCTTTAATTTTTGCGACCCAACGCTTTTCCTGTGCATTGTCTAAGGTCTTTGCCACAATATGGTCCACTTCACCAGAGGCAGAAACCACTTGTGTTTGATCTAAAAGTGATAAAGCAGCATCCACGGCATCTGCAGGATCATTCGAACTATCAAAGCCTTTGCTATTTTGACCTAAACCAGCAAGCCCAATAATTTCTGATGCATTGCCTCGAACTACGGTCGGGTTATGTTTCAAAAAGTCTGCTGCCAATTGACCACGCCATGATAATGCACCTGCCGCAATTGGATCCAAAACCCAAGGTTTACCAATCTCTTTTGCTTTAGAAATAGCTAAACGCATTGCTTCAACCAATGCGCTGGTCGGTGTACCCAAATTCACCACAATTCCCTGACTATATTGAGCAAATTCAGCAGCTTCTTCAGGATTATCAACCATTGCAGGTGATGCACCTGAACTTAAAAGCACGTTCGCCATAAAGTTAACTGAAACAGTATTGGTTAAACATTGAACCAAAGGACGTTGTTGTTTAAGTTGTTGATGTGCGACCAAAATACTGTCTAAAGATGGCACTGAAGTTGAAATGCTCATGTGAATCCTAGATATACGTGAATTTTTTAGTATTCTGTGCTGTCTGACTTAGCTTGAAAAATAATTAAAAAATAGTTATTTATATTGATTTTATAAATATCAAATCCTGTAATCTTTAGCAAAATAACAGCTAAAAAAGAAGTCAAATACGGATGTATTTGACTTCGGAGAAAACCAAGTTATTTAACTTATTGTTTTAGACTTTGATTAAGAGGCTTTACTTTTCACATCATCCTGTACACGTGGACTTGCGCCAATTTGCCATACATAAGGTAAGTCAGTCTGATTCACTTCCCAATCACCAATCACTTTTTCTTTGTAAATAATTGGGTTATGAGAAGAAACCACACGGACATTCCGCCAGAAAGGGTTTTATTCAAAGATTTGTTCTTTTTAGGGTTAAAAATAAAAATTATCTTTTCTCTGTACACGACAAATTTCATAGGATCCTTGTCCTATCAGGCTTTTTCTTTCTTAAAATTGCTAGCACTTTCTTAAATTCTTCTTTTTTTCCAAAACCAA
>NZ_JBIQOC010000097.1:0-1864 GCF_044130295.1 Acinetobacter uliginosus
TAGGTTGGATGTGGAAGCATAGTGATATGTGAAGCTGACCAATACTAATTGCTCGTGAGGCTTGACTATACAACACCCAAACAGTTGTTGTATAAAGCATCAATTGATTCGATATTAAGCAAAACAGCTTGATTTAGTGAACGCTAAAGAACAAAATATGACAGCTCAGATATACCTGTTAATGAATTCTATTTGACCAAGCATTGGCATATAAATAAGACCAAACGCAAAGTCATAAACAGTTGTGCTGGCGACCATAGCAAGAGTGAACCACCTGATCCCTTCCCGAACTCAGAAGTGAAACCTCTTAGCGCTGATGGTAGTGTGGGATTACCCATGTGAGAGTAAGTCATCGCCAGCTCATTATCCGAAAACACCCCCAGTCAAACGACTGGGGGCTTTTTTTATGCTGGGAATAAGGTATATTCTTTTTAAGTAAAACTTATAGTAGTTGAGCAGATAATGTTAGATCATGCTTTGTTATATCTATATGAAAAAATTGAAAATAAATTGTTAGATTCAAAAATAATATCTGCAACTTTCTCATAATTTAATCACTGTTGCACTTCATTTGAGAATCTAGGAAATAATAAAAAAGCCCCAAAACTGGGCTTCGAATAACAATTTAGCGTTTATAAAGCATTTTTTAGATTCTTTTGATGTTGCTTTACCTGTTTAGTATACCGTTTACCTTGTTTACGCATTTTACGATTATTCTCATAACCTGACGGACCTACATTATAATAGGCAAGTGCCTTCTTCCAGTTACCGGATGATTGATTATATTTAGAAAGAATATAAGTCCCACATTGGATATTACTGCTTTCATTGTATAAGTCACCTGGACAAGTTTGTTACCAATAACTTGGAATGACTTGGGTTAATCCGACCGCCCCAGCAGGCGAAATTACAGAGTTTCTATAGCTTGATTCCTGTTGAATCATCGCAGCCAATAATATTGGATCTACATTATATTTGTCTGCACTTTGAATAATCATGGGAGAAACGCGGTTTGCCGTAGCTGATTCAACTGAATAGGCTTTTTGTATACCTGTAGATAATTTTTCAGACCGTTTAGCAATTGAATTACTATTTAAAGAAGTACACCCGAAAAAAGTGAGAGTAGTAACAATCATAGCTACGGATTTAAATGTAAATAAATGATAGTTAGATTTTTTTGAGGATAAATATGAGAAATGCTGTGTAAAAAACAAAGTCAAAAACCCAAAGTAAAATTTTATTATAGTTATGCTAGTGGGCTGAATACGATGAGTCAAGCACTGACATTTTGATGGATTAGATCAATGTGATAAATATTTCTCTGATCTTAATTTATAATAGGACTTACGCAGTATTATTTATAGATTCTCTGTGGTAGCAGATGATTTTTATCGAGAATAAAGTCATCAATGAAGTTTTTGATCATTGGTCTAAATAATTTCTTCTGCCAACGATATACATTTTCAAAGATCTGCTCAAACTGGTTCTTTTGTATCTCCACGTAGGCCATCAAGGCTGAAAAAATATGATTCGAAATCAGTTTAGATCGTCTTACTTGAAACTTTTCAATATGACAAACCTGTTTAATCACCCGATGATATTGTTCTATTTTCCAATGACTTGAATGTAATTCATGAAAACCCTCAAAGGACAATAAATCATCTTCATCTTGATGCACAATATAAAACCTCTGCTGTTCTTTTAACTGAGTCTTAAATAATTGTACAAAGCCAAAATCTTTGAGCCAGACCACTTGACCCTGATGGAAATTTGGCAATAAACGCAGTTGAAACCATTGTCCTTTTTCTGGGGAAACCTTACGGTTACAGTCGATACCAAACATAAATCGAATACCATATTTTCT
>NZ_JBIQOC010000098.1:0-11212 GCF_044130295.1 Acinetobacter uliginosus
CGGCAATAAACGCAGTTGAAACCATTGTCCTTTTTCTGGGGAAACCTTACGGTTACAGTCGATACCAAACATAAATCGAATACCATGTTTTCTTATGGTTTTTAGATTTCCAGTCGATGAATACCAACTATCAGCTGTAATGAATTGAATCTTTGCACCCCAACTGAGTACTTCACTTAACATATCCATAAAGTAATCATTCTTGGTTTTACCTTCAGATTTGTCATAAATTCGGAAATTAATTGGAATATTTTGACCATTTTGATCTGTCGCATACAAGGTAATGAGATTAATACCCTTGACGGATCGATGGTGTTTGCCTGACCAAAAATAGCTAACCAAGTCCATATGCTGACTATACGGTTTATCTAAAACAGTATCATCAATACTGAGTATAAGTTTATTATTATCAATATGTTGAATTGCTTCTTGATATAGGTCGTGAGGTGTGTAGTCTTCACGCTCTAGAAAGCGATTTACACTATCATGCGAGATGTTATAAGTCTCGGCAAGTTGTGTGCAGCTAATAGAGTTCGGTTCTGTCA
This sequence comes from Acinetobacter uliginosus, assembly GCF_044130295.1. Classification (NCBI taxonomy): domain Bacteria; kingdom Pseudomonadati; phylum Pseudomonadota; class Gammaproteobacteria; order Moraxellales; family Moraxellaceae; genus Acinetobacter; species Acinetobacter uliginosus. The sequence continues at coordinate 546 of NZ_JBIQOC010000098.1, forward strand.
TGAGAAAGCCCATATAAATGGGTAGTGTACAAGTTGCTGTAGAAGCATTTTTAATTCGTCTGATCACAGATACTTTATAAAGTATTTTAATACTTTTTTGAATCCGTCAATGCGTAAGTCCTATATAATTAAAAAATAATTAAATTATTTAAACGATAATTTAAGTGTCCCATTATTTGAATGGGACTTTTCACTTAAAGATATTTATTAAAAAATGTTTTTTAATGATCCAGTTCCTGCAAAATTGCCAGATTAAATGCAGGAATATCATCTGGGCATCGTGAGGTGATCAAAGGCCAATTATTGGTATTGCATAGATGTACTTCTTCATCTAACCATTTGGCACCCGCATTTTCCAAATCTAACCGGATACTTTTATAAGAGGTTAAATTTTTATCTTTAATTCGCTGTGCATTGATTAAGGTCCATGGTCCATGACAAATAGCAGCAATCGGTTTGGCATTATCGGTAAAGTGCTGAATAATTTTATGAGCATCTTCATTTAAGCGTAACGTATCAGCATTTACTGTCCCTCCTGGGATGACTAAAATATCATAATCTTCTGGAGAGACTTTAGCCAAAGTTGTTTGTGGAGTGTAAGCCATTGCATGTTCTTTATCTCTCTTGACAGTTTGGACATCTTTTTGCTCTTCTGCAGCATGAATGACTTCAATTCCTTTAGATTGTAAAAATTCAATGGGTTTGATCAGTTCATCTTGTTCAACACCGACATTGGAAGTTATGAATAATGCTTTTTTAGTCATGTTAATGATCCTGAATCACTTATTTAAAATTCGACATTAGCAAAGTGACTAAATCAAGCTGTACATTTTTTAGCTTATTCTTGTTAAGGTTTGAAAATACTAAAAAATAAGCCTCATAGCTAGATGATGCCTATTTTATCTTATGAGGGGTGATTAACTTCTGTTTTAGCTTCCTGCTTATATCGTTTATTCTTTTTATTAGGGAAACTTCCTGTTTCCTGATGCTTTTAGCATAAATTTATGACTCAATATGCTGTAGAGGTTAATAAATATTTTCAGTGTAAGTCAAAGTAGACAACAAGATATTAATTAAATCTTAATAACCCTGATGAGTTAAATGAATATGATTTTTTATATAAAACAATAAAATAAGACCGATTATAGCTGTTTTTCCATCCAGATTTCACAGGCATGGCTATGTCCGGTGTTTCCCTTAGGTTGATCTAAATATTGAAAACCTAATTTTTCATAGAGTTTCACTGCTTGCCAAAGTTCCTTGGTGGTTTCCAGATAACATGATTGAAAACCATGCAGCTGTGTAAACTGAAAGGCTTTTGCTAAAAGTTGTTTGGCGAAACCTAAGCCTCGAACTTCAGGTAAAAAGTACATTTTCTGAATTTCTAAAATTGTAGAATCACCCTTTAAAGGTGATAAGCCACCGCCACCCAGAATTTTACCCTGTTGATTTTCAATTACCCAGTATTGGGCATTTGATTGCTGATAAACTGTATATAAATCATCTAAAATAGGATCGGCTACAGCAAAACCAGATTCAGGAGCAAGGCCAAATTCTTTAGAAACTTCACGAATAACCTGTGCAATTTCAGCATTGTCTTGGGGTTGAATAGGTCTGATCTGGTACATAAAACTCAATAAATAAAATAAAAGGAGATTGATTTTTATAACGCGATATCTAATAAAAATCCACCTTTTGTCCGGTTTTACGCGTAGAAAAAAGCGACAAATTTATTTTAATTCACTAGAATTTTTGCCTAACTCACGTCGAGCAATAATCAGTTGCTGAATTTGTTGAGTACCTTCAAAAATATCAAGAATTTTTGAGTCACGTGCCCATTTTTCTAACAATTCCTCTTCGTTATAGCCCACACTTGCTGCAAGTTCGACACATTTTAAAGTAATTTCATTACAGATACGGCCAGCTTTCGCTTTGGAAATGGAGGCTTCACGTGAGTTTGGTTTTTTATTATCTGCCATCCAGGCTGCTTTCATGGTGAGTAAACGAGCAGCTTCCCATTCTGCTTCCATGCGGTAAATCTGCGCAGCAATATGCGAGCTCTGTAGATAGGGAGTCTGGTAATTTTCATCTAACTGATCTTTGAAAATTTCCTTAACTCTTTCCAGAGATGCTTTGGCACATCCTACTGCCATAGCAGCAACCAGTGGGCGGGTATTGTCAAAAGTTTCCATAACGCCAGCAAAACCTTTGGCGACATCAATTTCAGCATGACCCAACAGATTTTCTGCAGGTACACGGCAGTCAATAAAGCTGATCACAGCCGTATCGGATGCTTTGATGCCCAGTTTATGTTCAAGACGTTCTACTTTCATTCCAGGTGTTCCTTTAGGAACGACAAAGGATTTAATTGCAGCACGGCCGAGTTTCTTGTCCAATGTTGCCCAGACTACTACAGCATCGGCACGCTCACCCGAGGTTACGAAAATTTTTTCACCATTTAAGATGTAATGGTCACCGTCTTTTGTCGCTGTAGTTCGAATAGCGGCAGAGTCTGAACCACAGCTGGGTTCCGTAATGGCCATGGCCGCCCATGTGCCTTTAAAGCGCTCCAGCTGTTCATCATTGGCAACAGCAGCAATGGCAGAATTCCCCAAGCCTTGACGCGGCATGCTGAGCAATAAACCGGTATCGCCATAGCACATTTCGATTACGCCAACTACCGTAGACATATTGACGCCATTTTTGTTGCCTGAATCTGCATAGCCACGTTTGCCCACTGCAGCACCGGCATTGATGCCTTCGCCACCATCATTCATGCCACCAATGAGTGAGGCGAACATGTCCAGTTCCTTGGGATAGCTGTGTTCAGCCTTGTCATATTTTCGTGAAATGGGGCGTAGTACATTTAAAGCTGATTCATGGGCTTGATCTATCAACATTTTAAATTTTTTAGGATTTTGTAAATTCATCTGCATCATTCCTTATTGGATAGATTAAGCATGTAAGCCTGAATACAAAATTGCAGTAGCACGTAAATCACGATACCAACGCTCAACTGGATGTTCTTTGGTAAAGCCATGGCCACCCAGAATTTGTACACCATCAGTACCAATTTTCATGGATTTTTCAGCACAAAGTAGACGTGCTAGATAAGCCTCACGATGGAAGGGGTTTCCTGCTTCAGCCAGGCTGGCCGCATTTAAAATCAGCATGCGCATGGCATCAATTTCAATAGCCATATCCGCAATCATAAAGGCGATACTTTGGCGATGTGAAATAGGTTCACTAAATGCAGTACGTTCATTGGCATATTGAATACAGTAAGCTTTGACTGCTTCACATGTGCCAACTGCCATAGCACACCACATTAAGTTTCCCAGATCTAAAAATGCCAGATAATCAAAGTCATCATCACTTAACAGTTCAGCAGGCGTATTATGGAATTTTAAGCTAACGGTTTCGGTTGCCTTTAGACCCATAGCCGGACTTTTTTGAGCCGTAATACTGCGATCACGTTTAACAATAAATACTTCTGGCGAGCCATTGAGCTCAGCATTGACCAGAAACAGATCTGCAGTTTTACCTAAAATCACCAAGGTTTTTTCGCCATTAATATAGTATTGCCCATTGATTGAACTGGCTTGGGTTTTTAATTTCAGTGGATTAAATGCAGGAGTGGCTTCCTGGATGGCAAAGGTGGCGTGTATCTCTGCATCATTTGCAAAGCTGGACAAATAGGTCGCCTGAACTTTTTCAGAACCCCATTGTGTAATGGCATTAATCACGCTAAAGGTTGAAAGTAATCCGGCAGTTAAGCTGAAATCACCTTTGGCCAAATGTTCTGCAACCAAAATATTGCTTAAAATATTTTTTTCGGTGGTCACTCCACCCAAGGTTTCAGGCAAAGCATAATAATTTAGTCCCAAGTCTGTTGCATGTTGCCAAAGCGTTGCAGGAAATTGTTCGTTATTGTCTGCCTGGGCTGCCAGTGGATAAAGCACTTCGGATGCAAACTGATCCATGGCATCACAGCTCATTTGCTGTTCTTCAGTCAAACTTAAATCAAAGAGTGATTTCGGTTGATTGGGCAAACGTTGCTTACTGACACCGGAGCTGGCTTTAAAAACTTTTTGGGTTTTGCTTAAGGTTTTAAAACCCATTTTTGAACTTTGATAGAGAGATTTTTCCAGAAATTTACGCAGTTTGAATTGATCAAGTACATCGCTACCCGCAATTCGAGTAATGAGTGATAGCCCAAGTCCTTGAGCTTTATTTACCATATTGGTCATTTTTGTCATCCATCGATTTTCGATTCTTTATATTTTTATGCTGACATGTGAATATCGAAATGACTATGTCATCGCTGACAATTAAAATTGACTTGGATAAACGGTTAAAAATCAGTTTAAATTTGATTAAATTATTGAATATTATTTATTTTATTATAAGTAAAACTTGGTATGAAAAATGAAAATTGACTAGAATGACAAGATATCATTCTAGTCTTTACACAGCTTATAGAAAATTCGCCACCATTTTCCGTACATTGGTTTTTGCATCAATGACGGTCATGAAGGTATAAGCACCAATGAATTTACGGCTAATAAACATAAACTCTTTAGGTGGCACACTGAAATAACGCGACGCCATCGATTTGGAAACACGTTGCATGACACGGCTATGAAGCTGGCTTTTTTTCCAGTCATAGCGCTGATTGGCATCCATCACACCTGCAGGTAAGTCTGGATTATTCATAATGCTGCTAAAGGCTTCGGTGGCTAATAAAAACACTTTAGCCATATCTGGCTTGATACTTTGCGGAATGGAATCAAAAAATTCATAGCCAGTCATGGCATGAACCATTTCATCGATATTGTGATCATAACCGGCTTTAATCAGGTTGCGGGCGACTTTCAGCAAATGTTCATCAAACTGGCGGATGGCCCCGAAATCCAGTAATACAATCTTGTCTTGAGCTTCTGCGCCATCTCCCAAGCGGACCAGATAATTGCCAAAATTTGGATCGGTCTGCATTTCTCCCCATTCAAAGATCTCACGAACGGCAATCTCGAGAGAGGCCTCACCTAATTGGTTACGACGTTCTTGAGGAAGAGAGAGCATGACCGGGCTGTTGATCGGCACTCCACGCTCAAAAGTCATGCACAGCACTTGGTCGGTACAATATTCATCCACAATTTGTGGGACGATATAACGAGAATCATCTTTTAAACGTTCGGCAAAACGGCGAGTGGTCGCGGCTTCAATCTTGTAATTGACTTCACGATGCATCATTTCACGAACTTCATCAAACCACTGATCAAATTCACGGGTTTGCGGCACCATACGGGTCAGTTTGAGCATGTTTCTAAACAGGCTCATATCTGAATCAATCGCATCAGCGACGCCCGGATACTGAATCTTTAATACAATTTCCAAACCATCTGAGTTGCGTGTGGCGCGGTGTACCTGGGCTAAAGAGGCTGTGCCCAAAGGTTCACGGTCTATGGTCAAATCATGCAGCTTAGAGCCAAGTTGCTGTTCCAGTTGTTGTTTGATGGCCGGCCATGCAAGTGCAACAGTCTGATTGTTTAAGGTATTTAAAGCTTGGGTAATTTCTTCAGGTAAAAAATGCTCGCCATAGAGTGCCATCATTTGCCCGATTTTCACAATCGAGCCTTTCAATTTACCGATTTCAGAAACTAGATAGTCAGCTTGTTCCTTCATGGCTTTTTTACGTTTTTTTTCTTTTTCTGCTTCGCTTGAAAATATGGTGGTTGCACTTGATGCAGCCCAACGCGTTCCTGCGAGTAATGATGCTTTAGCGATAGATAAGCGTCGATCCATGGAAGAGGTTTTAAGTTGTTTAAGCTTATCGTTCTGATTTGACATTAAACAAAATCCTTTAATCAGCAAGTCGCAGAATATTTAATTGTAACGGATATTACCGTTTATTCACGTATTAAAAAAGTTCAACATGCTGAATGGAGAGTAAATATGTTTAATTTAATTTATTTTCCATCAAAATATAATAGGGTGCTTAACTAAAATCACTATTCAGATGGACTCAAGCTTCAATGCTGGGTTGGTATTTACATCCGAAATTGAATTTTGATATCACCTTTTTGCTGTAACAATTTTTTATTGTCTTGAATGTATTTAAAAATCATGGCCTGAACCGTATCGTGCTGAAAGCCTAGTGCATAACCTTTAACAATAACGATACTCGGCAAACTAAAAAACAGATATTTGGCATCATCTTCTGATGGGCTGCTATGAATTGCCTGTTCCAGTAGTGTTTGTTGAAAGAATTTTTTTTCCCTCTGTACCTGTACAGAATTGGTATCATTCCAGTAGTTTTCACGCATCGCCATTAAATTATTGTGTTTGTAGCTCATAACAATAAAAATATTTTGTAGAAAAAGAATTGAAAATATATGGGGATATTTTAGCCAGATTCAATATGCAATATGAATGATTTTTTTTGAGTGGTGGAATAAATGATCGGGTTATAGGAATTTGCACATGATTGATGTAGTATCACGGCATAAACACAATAATAGTATTTGATATTAAGTCTTTTAGGGCAGGGGAATATTATGCGATTGGCAATATCAGTGATGCTGAGTCTGGCTGCTTTTTGGTCAAATTCAGTTTTAGCTCAAGGCTATTCTGACGAATATAATAAATGTCTCAACACTTTTTATGGTGAAATTGGAACAGTCAAAAAGTGTGTCGACAAAGAACTGAAAAATCAGGAAAAACTTTTAAATAAAGCGTATAAGGGCTATATAAATAAGAATGTGGTTAATCAAAGTAGTATCGAGCAACGGCATAAACTTTGGCTTAACCGTGTAGATCAAAAATGTTATTTAAAAGTAACGTCTGCCTATATGGCCGTTAAACAATCCAAGTGTGTACTCGAAATGATAATGGAGCGTACTTACTATTACCAGACTAAATAAATTCACCCTAGATATTTGTTTTTAATCTGGTCGAAACATTATAAAACCCCACAAAACAAGGTATCATAAGGCGTTTTAAAAATTGACCTTGGAGATGCCTTAAGTGGATCAACTGACTATTAGCCCTGAACATTTACAGGAAGCCGCTGAAAACCTAAGCACAATTCGCGATTTTATCCGTTTTGGTGTTTCAGCTCTACGTCAATACGATGCACACTTAGGTCAAGGTACAGAAGATTTTTTTGCTGAAAGTTCGGCTTTGGTTCTGCAAACACTGGCATTGGACTGGAATGCCAACCCGGAAATTTTAGATGCGAAATTGCTGCCAAGTGAAAAAGCAGAATTTATCAGCTTGCTGGAACGCCGCATTAACGAGAAAGTGCCAACCTCTTATTTATTAAATCTGGCTTATTTCTGTGGCAAACCGTTTTATGTCGATGAACGTGTACTGATTCCACGTTCTCCAATTGCTGAATTGATTAATCAGCGCTTTGCACCTTACTGCCTGGATGAACATGGCCAGATGCGTGAAGCTTTAAACAATCTTCCGGAAAATGATCAGCCACAAACTCCGCGTCGTATTTTAGACATGTGTACCGGTTCAGGCTGTATTGCAATCGCTCTGGCTTATGCATTCCCGGAATCTGAAGTGGATGCAACGGACATTTCTAAAGAAGCTTTAGAAGTGGCTTCTATTAACGCTGAACATCACAACATGCAATATCAGGTTGCATTGATGGAATCCGACTTATTTGCAAAAATTCCTGCTGAGAATCAATATGATTTAATCGTATCTAATCCTCCGTATGTGGATGCGGAAGATATGGCGGATTTACCTGCAGAATTCTTGCATGAACCTGAGCTTGCACTTGCAGCAGGTCAGGATGGTCTGGATCTGGTGCGTAAAATGCTGGCACAAGCAGCGGATTACCTGACTGAAGATGGCTTGATTGTCATTGAAGTGGGCAACTCTGAATGGGCGATGAAACAGAACTTTAATACTGTAGATTTCCATTGGCTCACTTTCCAGAATGGTGGTTCAGGCATTTTTGCTTTGACAGCAGAGCAGTGCCGTAAATACCGTGATTTATTTGTACAATCTGTTCAAGCATAAGGAGTTGTCAACATGGCAGGTAATAGTATTGGACAACTGTTCCGTGTAACGACTTGCGGTGAATCTCATGGCGTTGGCCTGATGGCGATTGTCGATGGGGTACCACCAGGGATCGAACTGACTGAAGCAGATTTACAAAAAGATTTAGACCGCCGTAAACCGGGGACTTCTAAATTCGCAACCCAGCGTAAAGAACCGGATGAAGTCGAAATCATTTCCGGTGTCTTTGAAGGTAAAACCACAGGTACATCGATTGGTTTACTGATTCGCAATACCGACCAGAAATCGAAAGATTATGGCAATATTGCGCAAACATTCCGCCCAGGTCATGCGGATTACACCTACACGCAAAAGTATGGTTTCCGTGACTATCGTGGTGGTGGTCGCTCAAGCGCGCGTGAAACGGCTATGCGTGTGGCTGCGGGTGCCATTGCCAAGAAATTCCTGTTTGAAAAATTCGGTATTGAAATCCGTGGTCACGTGACCCAGATTGGTACTGAAAAAGCTGAAAAACTGGATTGGAATGAAGTTCCAAATAATCCATTCTTCTGTGGTGATGTGGATGCCGTACCACGTTTTGAAGCTTTAGTGACTTCATTACGTGAACAAGGTACCAGCTGCGGTGCGAAGCTGGAAATTCTTGCCGAGAATGTGCCTGTGGGTTGGGGTGAGCCGGTATTTGACCGTCTGGATGCAGATATTGCGCATGCCATGATGTCTATTAATGCTGTTAAAGGCGTTGAAATTGGTGATGGTTTTGCGGTTGCTGAACAGTTTGGTCATGAATCACGTGATGAATTGACCACAGCTGGCTTTTTGGCAAATCATGCTGGCGGCATTCTGGGTGGAATCTCAAGTGGTCAAACCATTCGTGTTGCAATTGCGCTGAAACCAACTGCAAGTATTACCACTCCGGGTAAAACCATTAATATCGATCGTGAAGATACCGATGTATTGACCAAAGGCCGTCATGACCCGTGTGTAGGCGTGCGTGCAACTCCGATTGCTGAAGCGATGTTTGCCATTGTACTCATGGATCACTTCATGCGTCATCGTGCCCAGAATGCCGATGTAGTTGCGCCGTTTACTCCGATTGAGCCTAAGTGAAGAGTAAAGTACACTGCTTTGCCCGAATGCAGTAAGTGATCTGCTTTTTATGATTCAATAAAAAAACCAGACATCAAGTCTGGTTTTTTTATTGCCTGATTTTTTATCTATTATTTGTGGTAATTTCTATGAAACAGAAATTTTTAGAAAACAATGAAAGCATTAAAATATAGACTGGCAAATGCCAATGATGTTGAAGTTCTTGTTGCGTTGATCAATCAGGCCTATCGTACCAATACAGGTTCTAGCTGGACCAGTGAGCAGCATATTATTGCTGGAGACCGGATTAATGCCCAGCAGCTAAAGCAAACCTTGGCACAAGAGAATTTTTATCTGTATATAGCTGAAGTTATAGAAGATGGGCAAATGCATTTAGTGGCATGTATCGGCTTAACTTTTCAGCAGAATAGTGTGGAAATAGGCACTTTTTGTGTAGCTTCAGCTTGGCAAAATCAGGGTATTGGCAAACATGTTTTAAAATATGCTGAGAAAATGGCAGTAGAACACTTTCCTACATTAAGTCATTATGAAATGTGGGTGCTGGATAGCAGAAAAGAGCTGATTCAATATTATGCACGGTGTGGTTATGCTAAAACGCAGTATACTGAACCTTATCCCATTCATGCCAATGTAGGACAACCGTTGATTGATTTGCAATTACAACAGATGTCAAAGTCAGTGCTGAGAGGTATAAGTTAAGCACTCAAAAAAGTACATAACCTTAAAATAATAGCCTAAGCTATATCATTTAACTAAACTGGTTTGAATTTCAAGTATTTGAAAAATATGTCTATTCATAGTGTGATAACAGTGCTTAACAAATAAATGAATTTAGTGCTCGCACATGGTATAAAAATTGCTCATATTAATATAAATAATTATTGCAGGAGAGATGTTCTTCTGTGAACACGCCGAAGGAGCAACGACCCCGGAAACTCTCAGGCAAAAGGACTGTAATAATTTTAAAAATCTGGAGAGAAGCATAGAAAAATATATGCTCACCGAAGGGGATGGTCGGCGTTATTGATTATAACGATGTGATCGAAGCTCTCAGGTAACCATGACAGATGGGGCGCATAGAAATGTAGATCTACATTTCCAAGGAGTGTGCTATGTGTCATATTGTTGTGATTGGATCAGGTATTACGGGTGTTACTACTGCCTACGAGCTCGCCAATTTAGGCTATAAAGTCACGGTTTTGGATAAGCATTTGTATCCTGCCATGGAAACTTCATTTGCCAATGGCGGACAACTTTCTGCCTGTAATGCAGAGGTCTGGAATCAAAAAGCCACCGTACTGAAAGGTATTAAGTGGATGTCCAATAAAAATGCACCATTATTACTCAACCCATCTTTTGATCTGCATAAATATGGCTGGTTAATGGAGTTTCTAGGTAATATTAAACATTATGAAACCAATCTCTGTACACGACAAATTTCATAGGATCCTTGTCCTATCAGGCTTTTTCTTTCTTAAAATTGCTAGCACTTTCTTAAATTCTTCTTTTTTTCCAAAACCAAT
>NZ_JBIQOC010000099.1:0-13061 GCF_044130295.1 Acinetobacter uliginosus
CTATAAAAGTGTCTAAGGCCATAAACATAATGTCCATTTAATAAATAATGGACACTATCGGGATATTGAGAAAATAAGAAAAGTGGGGTTCAGCGGACGCTTACGTTCATAGGTATATCTACCTATACAAATAGGTATTCTTATAGATTCTGTCGGTATTTTCCTTATTGCATTACACGATTTTGAATATCAGTCCTTAGCTTTTTCCTGATAAAAGCACAGATTCGTCCTTATATTTCCCTGCCATGTTTCAGGTCTAGATTAAGTCATGTGCTTGAGACTTCGAAAGCTCTGCAAATAAAGACTTAGAGAATTAGGGGAAAGCTGTAAATGCTAAGCAAATATCTGAAATCAGTGGCATTGACCACAAGCCTGATCAGCTGTGCACCATTCGCATTTGCAGCTGAAAATGGCGGTAGTGCCTATCCGGACGGTACTGAAAGTTTCCTGGGTGGTGCGATGCCACCACCAGGTACTTATCTGGTGAGCTACAACCAGTTTTATTCAGCAGACAAATTCAAAAATGATCATCCGGTATTTGATGATTTCAAACTCGATACCTTTGCTACAGTCGCGCGTGGTGTGTATGTCAGTGACAAAACCTTTCTAGGTGCAACCTGGGGCATGCATGCGTTTTTAGTGTATGCCAATGCCGACATCACTTTGGGCGGTGGGCAGGATGAAAAAACTGCACTGGGTGATGTGATTCTCGATCCATTCCTGCTGGGCTGGCACAAAGGTGACTGGCATGTAGCAACGGGTGTCGATTTCTATATCCCAGTTGGTTCCTACAATAAAAACCGCCTAGCCAATATAGGCCGTAACTACTACACCATTCAACCGATTGTTTCTGCAACTTATCTGAACCAGCAAGGCATCGAAGTCAGCACCAAGTGGATGTATGACATCAACTTTGAAAACAAAGATACCAATTATGAGTCGGGTAATGCCTTACATGTAGATTACCTCGTCGCCAAGCACATGGGACCTGTGGCAGTCGGTCTAGGCGGTTATGTGCATCGCCAACTTGAAGGTGACTCCGGTGAAGGAGCCGTGCTAGGCGATTTCAAGGCAAAGGCAGCCAGCATTGGTCCACAAGTACGTTATCAATTTCCAAAAGGTGTCGCTGTCGCCGCCAAATACCAGAAAGAATTTGATGTGGAAAACCGACCTGAAGGTCAGAAATTCGCACTTGATATCACTATTCCATTTTAAGACCAAGACATTGAATTAGGGGAACGCATATGAAACTCGATAACCATGATTTTGCAGCAGGCAGTGCCAATGCAGTGGACTATTTAATTGTGAATGAATATTCAGGCGGTATAGTCGGTCCTAGCCAACGCATGCTAGGCCCACTAAAAAATGGCGGAACTTTAAAAACCGGTACACCTCCAGGCTGTTGGGGTCCGATGATTACGCCTGCATTCCAGGGCGGTCATGAAGTGACATTGCCTGTGTTTATTGAAGGTGCAGAAGTGGGTGATGCGGTTGCACTTAAAATCAAGAAAATGAAAGTGACTTCGATTGCGACGTCTTCAGGTGTCATGAGCTTTGTTGAAGGACGCTACCATGGCGACCCGTTTGTGGCGAAATACTGTAGTGCATGTGGTACAGAGCAGCCTGCAAGCTATGTAGAGGGCATTGGTGAAGATGCCATCCGTTGCAAAAACTGTGATGCAGAAGTCAGTGCTTTTGAATTTTCACATGGCTATGTGATCGTACTGGATGAAGAAAACAAAGTGAGTTTGACCGTCAATCAGGAGATTGCCAACAAACTTGCAGGTAATGCCAATGAATTGTCTGCACTGCCTGAACATGCAGCACAACATTCGATCCTGTCACTGGCACGTGCTGACATGCCGGGTGTAGCAGCACATATGCGTCCGTTCCTGGGCAATATTGGTACCACACCATCTCGTGACCTGCCTGACTCACATAACTGTCATGACTTTGGTCAGTACCTGATCAATGCACCGCACAAATTTGGCATGACAGAAGATGAGCTTGTTGCAGCAAAAACCGATGGCCATATGGACACTAACTCAATCCGTCCAGGCTGTATCTTAATCTGTCCGGTTAAGGTGCCAGGAGCCGGTGTGTACATGGGCGACATGCATGCACAGCAAGGCAATGGCGAAATTGCCGGTCATGCCACAGATGTATCTGGTGAAACAGAACTGCAAGTCGAAGTGATTAAAGGTCTGACCATTGATGGTCCAATCCTGCTACAGGCACCAGATGATCTTCCACCGATGGCCCGTCCATTTACCAAAGAGGAAAAAGAGAAAGTGAAAGCACTCGGCGAACGCTGGGGCCAGACCGAAATCGAAGAAAGCGGTCCAATCACCTTTATGGGTACCGGTAAAAACCTGAATGATGCGACTGAAAATGCACTGAATCGCGCGGCTAAAACTACGGGTTTGAGCTATGACGAAGTCATGAACCGCTGCACTATTACCGGTTCGATTGAAATCAGCCGTCTGCCGGGTATGGTACGAGCCACGTTCCTGTGTCCAATGCCAATTCTGGAAAAACTCGGCATCGCAGATCTGGTGCGCGAACACTATCAACTTTAATCAAAACTGGATTTAACAACAGCTGCAGTGGTGCCACGCCACTGCCTATTAAAAGTAAAGAACTTAGAAACTTGAACAGGAATGTTATATGAACAGTAATTCTAAACTCCGTTGGGGCGAACTTTATCCTGAACTCGGTATTGAGCCTATTCCAACCGAGCCATGTATTTCACCGGAAATCTATCAGGAAGAAATCGACAAGGTATTTTCTAAAGTCTGGCTGAAAGTCGGTCGCGTTGAAGAAATTCCAAAGAAAGGTGATTACAAGGTCAAACGTCTGGATTTTGCTAAAACTTCCGTGATTCTTATGCATGGCAAAGACGGCGAGATCCGTGGCTTTCACAACATCTGTTCGCATCGAGGCAACAAGGTTGTGGTGGAAACTGACAACGAAACTTTCGGTTCAAACAAAGCTGCGGTTGTGACCTGCCGTTTCCACGGCTGGGTCTATGATGCCAAAGGTGATCTGGTCAGCGTACCAGAAGAGGAAAAGTTCACTTCCTGCTTTGACAAAGGTCATAACGGTCTGGCACCAGTCCGTACTGAAGTCTGGGAAGGCTTTATTTTCGTAAACCTGGATAATGAAGGTACTCAAGGTGTAGAAGAATTCCTGGGCGGTATGGGGGAGCACCTGGGCGGTTATCCCTTCCATGAAATGGAAGAATGTTTTGCCTATAACACGGTGCTGGACTGTAACTGGAAAGTCGCGCATGATGCTTTTGCGGAGGCTTATCACGTAGCCACCATCCATGCTGGTTCATTCCCGAATGTCTTTGCATCTGGCCTGCAAGAAGTACAACTGTTTGGCGATCATCGTACCTGTGCGGTCTGCCTCACCAAAAATGCCAATCCGAAACCAGCTGCGGCGCTTTCCGGAGAAATTACCGGAGCATCACTGGTCAATCACTACGAACGTACGCAGTTACCGAAGTCAGTGAATCCAAATGACCGTGATGATTTTTCATTCGAGCTTTCCGTCATTTTCCCGAACATTCTGGTGCATGTGACAGAAGGCGTATGGTTTACCCACCAGTTCTGGCCAGTCGGTCATAACAAAACCCGTTGGGAAGGCCGTTATTACCTGCCTAAAGCGAAAACCTATTCAGAGCGCTGGGCACAAGAATTTGCTCAGGTACTGCAGCGTAATGCCTGGTTAGAAGATACCGCAACCATGGAAGATACCCAAGAAGCACTGGAATCTAAAGCCAAGAAAGTCATGCATTTACAGGATGAAGAAATTCTGATCCGTCATGGTTACCACGTTCTTGAACAATACCTGAATCGCGCATAAGGAGAATGCACATGTCAAACATCATTTCACAACTGCCGGCTGACTTTGCAGCTCTGGAACCTTTTGTAGCGAAGTGGGCACTGGGAACAGCTAAACAGCGTCATATGACCCGTCTGAACTCAACCAAGGAAGAGCTGCAAGCATTTTATGATGCGATTCTTCCGGAAATGCGTAACCTGCTGGCGGCATTAGACCAATATCCATTGGGTTCATTGCCGGAAGAGCTGCATAAGCTGTACTGGCTCAGCCTGAGCTTTGCAGAAATTGCACCGCATATCGAACTGTATAAAGGTTCAGTCGGTGTGCCATATGCCTTTGAAGAAACCCGCTTTGTCTATGAAAGCGGTGACGTGGTCAACGTTTAAAAGGAAATGAAGATGAACCAGCACAATCTGGAAGCGCGTTTGCATTATCTGGAAAGCTGCGAAGCCATTCGCAGCCTGGTAGGCCGTTACGCAACTGCGGCTGATCAGCGTAACAATCCAGTCATTATGCAGCATCTGTTTCATGAAGATGCGGTCTGGTGTGCCAAAGGTTTTGGTGACTATCAGGGCCGGCAAAACATTCTGGATGCGCTGTCTGGTATTGCTGAAGCACAGGTGTTATGGAGCCTGCACATTATGGCCATGCCGGATATCGAAGTACTGGATCATCAGCATGCCAATGTCAGCTGGATGCTTTGGGAAGTCTGCAACCTTGCCGAGAAAGGCATGCAGGCTACCACCAGCTGTCTGGGCGGATTTTATAGCTCCAGTGTCCGTCAGGATGAAGATGGGTTCTGGAAATTTGACCGCGTGGAACTGAACCTGACGTTTAATCAGCCGTATCCGACAACTTGAGCACACACATAAAAACAGCTGCTGCATCAGACACGGCGCAAAGAGGAATTTAAGAGATGAGAAAAATCGCAATTATTGGTGGTGGGCAGGCAGGTTTATTACTGGCATTCTCATTACTCGAACACAAATATGACGTCACTGTATATGTCGACCGTCCAGCTGATGAGCTGCTACATGGCCGCATGGTTAGTACCACCATGTTCTTCGCCAATACTCTGGAAGTGGAACGCAAACTGGGCCTGAATTTCTGGGATGGCAAGGCACATCATGGAGAGGCGATTCATGTCGACTTCCGTGCACCAGATGGTACGGTTGCACTGCCTTTGACCGGTTTTCTGCATGAAAATAAAGGCATTGCCATGGACCAGCGCACCAAATACCACCGCTGGCTAGAAGAATATCCACGTCGTGGTGGCAAATTGGTCATTCAAAACGTCAGTCCTGAAGATCTTGAAGTGATTTCATCAGAAAACGACCTCACCATTTTGGCTGCCGGCAAGGGCAACATCACCAGCCTATTTAAGCGCAATGAATCCCGCTCAGTGCATCATGCTCCACCACGTAAACTGGCCGCGGCTTTGGTGGTAGGTGATGATCTGTGTGGTCCAGACAGCTGGCAGGGGCAGCCGTCGCAAACCTTGCACTTTAACTTTATTGCCGGTGCGGGTGAATATTTCAGCATGCCGTTTTACAGTCATACCCATGGTCCATGCCGTAGCTTCCTGTTCGAATGTGTACCAAATGGCCCGATGGATATCTTTGATGATGTTACCAGCGGTGAAGAAATGCTGCAACGCATGAAAGAAGCAGTAGCCAAAGTGACTCCAGACCAGAGCTTCCGCATGGTGGACAATATCGAACTGAGTGATCCGAATGCCTGGCTGAAAGGGGCATTCCGTCCGGAAGTCCGTTACCCAGTTGCGACCCTGGACAATGGTGCTGCAATATGGGGCATCGGCGATACAGTGATGGTCAATGACCCAATTGCCGGACAGGGAGCAAATAATGCCACCCGTATGGTGGAGCATTATTTACAGGCCATTCTGGCGCATGGTGATGAAGCTTTTACTGCTGAATGGATGACACAAGTCTTTGATGACTTCTGGGAATATTCCGGTCGCTATACCACTGAATTTACCAACCTGTTGCTGAATCCGCCAAGTGAAAGCCTGCTTCAGGTCTTGGGTGCAGCCGCACAAAACAGTGTCATTGCTGATGACTTTATGGGGCACTTCAATCATCCACGTGGTTTCTGGCCCGCAGTTGATGGTGCAGAAGGCGCAAAAGAATACCTGTCACGCAAGGAGTTTAATCATGCAGCTGCCTGAAGTGTTATGGCAGGATGTTGATCTTGCTGAAGCGAAATCGCTTCGGCAGGCTTTCGGGGGCTTTGCCACAGGTGTCGCCATCGTGACCTGTTTGGATAAGCAGCAACAGCCTGTAGGGTTAACCATTAATTCGTTTAGTTCAGTGTCTTTAGATCCAGCTTTAGTACTATGGAGTCTGGTTAATTATTCCCCAAGTCGCACTATTTTTGAAACAGCAGAATATTTTGCCATCAATATTCTGGGAGCAGATCAGCAAGAGATTGGTCTAAACTTTGCCAAGCCGATTGCCGATAAATTTCAGCATGGCGTGTGGAATATTGAACAGTCTAAAGCACCAGTACTAGAAGGTTGTGTAGTGCAGTTCGTTTGCAAAAATGAAAAGCAGATTGAAGCAGGGGATCATCAAATTTTCCTCGGAAAAATTGAGCAATGCCGTCACAGCAACCAACGTCCATTACTGTTCTGTAAAGGACAATTCAATGAGTGGCCGCAGTACAAGGAGGTTTCATGACTGATCTCAAGAATAAAGTGGTGCTGGTCACGGGGGGAGCGACTCACATTGGCCAGGCTGTAGTCAAAGAATTAAAGAGTTTAGGTGCCGAAGTCATAATTGCTGATATTAATCAGGAACAAGGCCACCTGGTGGCGACTGCAACCCAAAGTCGCTATGAATATCTGGATCTGGCAAACGATGACAGCATTCAGGCATTAAGCGCAAAACTTACACAACTGGATATTTTGGTGAATCTGGCCTGTCTGTATGAAGATCATGGATCTCAGTCGACACGTCAAGATTGGCAAAATACCTTTAATGTGACCGTGTTTGGTCATGCAGCATTGGTACAGGCATGTAGACCAATGCTGCAGGCCAGCAATGATGGGGCTGTAATTAATATTAGTAGTGTCAGCGCCCGCATTGCTCAAAAAGAGCGTTGGGTTTATCCGGCATCGAAAGCCACTTTAGAACAGTTGACCAAAAGCATGGCTTTGGACTTGGCTGCTGACCATATTCGCGTGCATGCTTTATCTCTAGGCTGGACCTGGTCTGTGCCGATGCAGATGATTTCAGGCAATGACCGTCCGAAAACCGATCGTGTTGCTGGCCGTTTCCATGTACTGGGTCGTATTGCCGATGCCGAAGAAGTGGCAGAAGCTTTAAGCCTGCTTTGCAGTCCAAAAGCCAAATTGCTTACCGGTAGCACCATCCATGCCGATGGGGGCTATCACACTCTGGGACCTGAAGCGACAGATTCACCGATTGAGGAGTTGAGCGCATGAATATTCAAGTGAACAATATTGCTGAAAAATTTCTTTGCCTCACTTCGGATATTGAACAAGGCGAAGGTTTACAGGTGATTATTGACGGCTATCCACCACTGGCGGTGTTTCATCTGGAAGATGGTGAATTTTACGTCACCGATGATACCTGTACCCATGGCGATGCATCGTTAGCCGATGGTGAGGTTGATGGCTGCGAAGTGGAATGTCCGTTCCATGCCGGTGCTTTCGATATTAAAACCGGTGAGCCGTGTGGTGCACCGTGCAGTATTCCACTCAAAACTTACACCTCATTTGTACGTGATGGCCAGGTCTATTTGGTGGAGTAATGTCCTATGCATAAAATTCAGATTGAAGGACAGGGGCAATTTCACTGTGCCGCCGATGATGTGCTATTACGCGGTGGTCTGCGTGAAGGTTTAGGCTTGCCTTATGAATGCAACGCGGGTGGCTGCGGCACCTGTAAGATTGAAGTGTTGTCGGGTGAGGTTGAAAACTTGTGGGAAGACGCACCCGGATTGTCTGATCGCGATAAACGTAAGCGACGTGTATTGGCTTGCCAGTGCCGGCCTAAATCGGACTGTGTGATCAAGGTTCGTTTAGACGAACAATGCACGCCTAAAATTTTGCCAAAACAGCAAGCCGTCAAGCTCAAGCATGTCCAGCCGATTACCCATGATATTTTAGAAATTCATTTGCAGTCGGATGAACCAGCCCAATTTATTCCAGGGCAATATGCATTGCTCTGGGTGAATCAAGAATTACTGCGTGCCTATTCAATGTCGAACTTGCCGAATGATGAAGGATTGTGGGTCTTCCAGATTCGCCGTGTGCCGGATGGTAAGATGACCAATTTACTGTTTGATGAGCAACAACGACAACATGCTGTTATTCAGATTGACGGACCTTATGGTCTGGCGCATTTGCAGGAACAGCCACGTCCGATTGTTTGCGTGGCTGGTGGCTCGGGTCTTGCACCCATGTTGGCCATTGCCCGTGGGGTTGCAGTCAATCCGCATCTGCAACATCACAAGGTCTGGTTCTTCCACGGTGGACGTGAACAACGCGATTTGTTGACCGAAAATCAGCTCAGGGACTGGACCGAATTGGGTGAACGTCTCAATTACGTGCCTGCTACGTCTTCAGAACTGATAGACGGCATCCGTTCCGGTTTCATTCATGATGTAATCAATGATGTACTGGGCGAGCAATTACTTGAACATGAGATTTACTGTGCCGGGCCACCGCCGATGGTGAAATCCATTGAACAGATGGCACATCAGGCGGGTATTCCACAACAACAGATTCACTTTGACCGCTTTTTCTAAGTTAAGCTAAATGAAATGATCAGGCGATGGTTAACCCATCGCCGGCATGCTTTTTCCTCGGCACATCAGCACCATATTCACAATCTGCGCAATCGATTCCGTCCCCAGTTTTTGCCGGATATGGGTGCGATGAATTTCAACTGTTTTATGACTGATATTCAGCATCTGCGCAATATGTTTGCTGGACAGGCCATCGACCATTAAATTAATAATCTCATTCTCACGTGGTGACAATGATTTCAGTTTCAATAATTGCTGTTTGCGATTTTCAGCTGTGACAAAGTCCTGTTCTGCCTGTTGCAGGCAGGCCTGAATTTGGTTCAGCATATGCTGCGGATTAAAGGGTTTTTCCAGAAAATCAAAAGCACCAGCTTTCATGGCATTTACCGACATTGGAATGTCCCCATGACCGGTCATGAAAATGATCGGAATGTAGGCTTTTTGCTGATTAAGCTGTTGCTGTAACTGCAGGCCACTCATGCCGCGCATGCGGATATCCAGAATCAGGCAGGTTGGGGTATTTGGCCGTGGATAATTTAAAAATTCGGTCGCACTGCTAAATGTTTTGGTTTCTAGCTGAACGGAGTCCAGCAACCAGGTTAGTGAGTTTCGGATATCCTGGTCGTCATCAATGACGTAGACAATCGGCTCGGGAACATGAGAATTATTTAAATACATTTAGCACGCTCCTGTGCAGACAATGAAATATTAAAAATCGCGCCGGATTCACCTTGGCAGACCCATAAATAACCCTGATGGTTTTCAATGATGCTACGCGATAAAGTCAGTCCGATACCCATGCTGTCTTTCTTGCTCGAATAAAAAGACTCGAACAACTGTTCTGGATTTTGTCCTTGCAGTCCCGGACCATTGTCAGCAATCGCAATCCGGGCATGTTGGTTATGCTGCCAGGTCCGGATATAGATATCACGCTGACCTTCAGGATTACGTTGCAATGCATCTACCGCATTAAAGACTAGATTAATGATGACCTGGCTAAACAGGGTTTCATCAGCAGAGATAGAAACCGGTGTCACACTCAGTTCATAATGAATGGTACAGCCACCCTGATCAGCTTTCAGTCCAATCAGGGGATGCAGATCCTGAATCAGTTTATTTAGCGAGTAAACCTGAAAATTGGCTTCGCCTTTGCGCAAAAAGCTGCGCATACTGTGAATAATCTGGTTGACCCGTTTGGTCTGATCCAGTGCGGCATGCATGGCATCCAGAGTTTCAGTGGTATTGGCCAGACCATTTTGAATACGGATAATGCTGCCACCGACATAATTATTGAGTGCAGCGAGAGGCTGGTTCAGTTCATGCGCCAGTGCTGTCGCAAGTTCGCCCATGGTTTTACAGCGTGACATATGGCCCAGCTGGCGTTCCCGCGCCCGCGCCATTTCTTCCGCTTCAATCCGTTCTGTAATGTCGCGGTAATTGATCAGGATTCCCTGAATATCCAGATGGTCGAGCAGGTTGCGATAGGTTGCTTCATGGTGCCGCCATTTACCATTATGGTGCAAAATTTTATAATGCAGCACTCCAATGGACTGTTCATCCGGTTTTTTAAATAACAGTTGCCGGACTTTGATACGGTCATCTGGATGAATGGCACTCAAGACATTTTTATTTAAAACAAAGCGGTCACGATAACCCAAAATATGCTGCAGAGAAGGGCTGGCATACAGCAGTTTGCCTTGCAGATCCAGAATCGCGATGCCATCACCCGAGTTTTCCAGCAGCATCTTGAAATACTGATCTTTAGACTGCAGCTGATACTGATATTTCTTGATTTCGCTAATATTACGAACCAAAGCCAACAGTTTGGGCTGATGTTCAATTTCAACGGTTTTCAGGCAAACTTCAACAGGAATCTGCTGTTGATTCTGCGCTTGAATCATCCATTCGAACGTAATTGCTTCATGGCTGGTGGCTTGTTGAACCTTTTTTAAGGCATGGTTAAAATTAAAACCGTGGCTATGCGCACTGATTTTTTCCACACTCATTTTTGTTAATTCGGATTTGCTGTAACCGGTGAGGTTTTCAGCTGCTTCATTGACGTCCATGAACTCAACACTGCCGATATCATGCACAAAAATAGCATCACCCGCCTTATCAAAGATGGTTTGATAATAATTTAAGCTGGTCATTCTGTTCCTTACCCTGGATGGCGTCCGGCTATCTGGTAGAGGTGTGTCCGATCTTCACTGATAAACACTTGTAGTTATTGCATTTCATATTGCAGTAAACTGCTGGGTAATGCAATTAGACTTGATGTTTAATTTACACACTTTAAACAAATAGAAATGCGAACTTGGGTGCCTATCTTCAACGCATTTATCAAGCAATTCTAGTGCCAAATTCACATAAAAAATCGACAATTTGGTTTGATTAATTTTTATCATTTCAGGTGGAAAGGAAAACTTTAAGCTATTAAAAGGCATTCCTTTTTTAATTAACCCGAATCCTGCTTAAGCCAATCATTCCATTACTTGAATGGTTGGCTTGTTTTGATGGCATAACTGATAAGCACATAAAGAGGCATAAATTCCTGCTAAGTATCCTTCAATGCTTCTCGCTTTACTCGTTACCAAATGATATTTCCCTTTTAATAAGCTGAATAAAGTTTCTATTTTATTACGCTGCTTTAAGTGATATTCATCTGATGTTGAAAGTTGTACAGATTTCATGTTCTTTCGATGATATGTAATTAAATCCGTACCTTATGATTTTAATCTGCTCTTTAATTCCTGACTGATATAGCCACGATCAGCATAGAGCTTGGCTTTGAATCCTTCTACCAACCGTTCAACCATTTTAATATCTGCTGTATGCCCATTTGATAAAGCTGTACTGACAATCTATCCTGACTGATTCATGATTAAATGCAGCTTACAGCCAAAGAACCATCCCATTGAACTTTTACCACGTGTTGCAATCACTGCTACAGATTTATGTCGTTGAATCCGCTGATTTTTGCATACAGGTAGTGTAGTCGAATCCATCCATAAATGATGACTCTGACAGTCTTTCATTAAGGCAAAATGTAAAGCATACAGTGCCAATTGATTTACTCTAATGAGATGAACCATTCGTTGGTAACACGGTAAATATCGAAACAGTTGACTGTGATTGTGCTTTAATGAAAAGAAAAATGCTTTTAAGTTATTGAAATGAGATCATTTATATCAAATGGCGATGAATACTATTTCTGAAAGTTTCAATTGAGGGTCTTATTCTCAAACGCTTTACTGTGTTTTAAGAATTGCAAATAGGTTGCTTCGAATTTCTGAAAAAAGTCATCAATGATGCAAAAGAAATATGTAGAATCGAACATGGTGGCTGAAGGCGTAGGTGGTGTAGCAACTTCCTAATAGTTTTCAGCCACCTTTTTTTCAAGTTAATTTCTTATCCACGATTAAGGTTAATTAAGTAGCTTAACTTTTTATAAATTGACTCGGATTTTTTTGGGTAACACGCTGAAATGCACGGGTAAATGCAGCTACAGATTGATAGCCAACTTTTTCAGCACAATCTGCAATAGAAACACCCTGTGTTAAGAATTGTTGGGCCAATTGAATACGGTAATATAAAACAAATTGCGTTGCTGAAAATCCAGCAATATTAGAGAAGTACTTGGCAAAGTTAGCACGAGATATGCCACATACTGCCGCCATAGATTGTAAAGTCCAATCTTCTTCAGGCTTAGCAACAATCTTTAAAATCAGAGGAGATAGCATCGAATCATTAAATAATGTCCAAAGAGGAAAATTTTTATAGTTTTCTTGACTAAAAGTATGACGGATCAGGTAGTAAAACAAAATACTGGTCAGGCGTTCAATTAAGCTTATTGAAGCTTCATGATCTAATTTTGCTTCATGACGAATTAATCCAAATATATTTAAACATTCAGTTAAAGTCTGATCATTTTGCCTTAAAACTAAATAGGGTGGCAATGCTGCAATAAACAACTCAGACAATTTGGAGCGAAATCTAAAATAGCCACAGGCTAAGTGTGTAGAACACGATAATATATTTGAATCGTCACTGTTGACTAAATTGCGTTTTAAGTGATTTAGAGAGGGGGCAACCCGTTGAGTCGTATCCGTAATAATAAAAGGGATATCTTTTAAAAGAAATATAGCATCACCTTGATAAAGATGAATAAAATTATGCTCTTCTAGGAGATGAAAATGACAGTCTTGCTGAATAACTAAATGAAAACTCGCTTGCCCTTGTCCTTGAATAGATGTCGACCATTGTTGATGATAACGGCTTAAATGCTGAAGAGATGTCTCTATTTCTAAGCGGTCAATTAGGGTCTGTTGACATTTCAAGTATAGAATTTACCCGATAAAGGTAGCCAAATAAATATACAAGCTAATGCAACTGCACCCTCATAGCTACACTTTAGCTTA